>CAZZKD010000289.1:0-2155 GCA_964655095.1 uncultured Thermocrinis sp. | reverse complement strand
TTAAATCCTCGGAAAACTTGTAGAGTAAGAAAGAAGATAACAATGATAGCACGAAAGAATAAGCAACAAGCACACCCATCAAAGTGTAGAAGTTTGCGTATATGGGGGAAACGTCCTTCACGAGCAACACCTGCCCAAACTGATAACCACTTTCTTCAAAAAGTGGAAATTCTACCAATAGACTTTTTTTAGAACCGCTTCCGTAAACTAAGTATCCGCTTACCTTAAATGGCACATTAAGAACCGATTCATCAGAAAAGCTTGCTATTACTACATCGTCTTTAAACAACTTATCCTTGACAAGCCTATCTAAAAGTTCCTGTGGTAGCCTATCAATGTAAGATCTATCGTAGTAAAGCAACCATTCAACATAGTTTAGCTCTTCCATCAATTCTACAAGCTCTTTAAAATTTATACCCAAAAAATAGCAATCTTCATCCAAAAAGATTTTCTTACCGTAATAAAGTCCTCCGTCTGTAATCCTGTAGTGCGGTATCCCACCGCATTCCTCATCTACTCTTAACGATACATAGTAATCATCTTTACCTTGAATTATTTTAGATTTAGCTAACTCTATATCACGTTCTTCGTGCTTAAGCAAAGTTTTAAAATTGTTGTATAGAGTATCCCTTTCTTTAATCAATGCTTCTTCACTTATTCTCTGAAATACGAAATATATTAAGAATGCTGTTGGAAAAAATGTTATCAAGAAGGACAGAATAACCCGTATGAGTATTCTTTTCTTTAACATTCAAGGAATTCCCTCCGCAAAAAGCCATCAAACACTCTCACTACGCTACCCTCCAAAAACACTTGCGTTAAATGCTCGTCAAAGTCTATGTTAAGAATTTCCCCACTGCGGGTTTTAACCTCCACAGGTTTTGTAGAAACAATGCCTTTTTTGTAAGCAACTAATGCAGATGCTGTGGCACCTGTCCCACAGGCTAAGGTTTCTGTTTCTACACCCCTCTCATAGGTCCTTATCTTTATGCTGTTAAAACTTATAGGTTGGATAAAATTTACATTAGTTCCCTTAGGCTGAAAGCTTGGATGAAATCTGATCAATCTGCCCAGTTTAATCACATCAATCTTTTCCACATCATCTACTAAAACTACAAAGTGAGGCACTCCGGTGTTTATAAAACTCCCTTCTATCCTCTGACCATCCACATCCAAAACTACCTCTCTGTAGTCTTTGGGTTGGGTAAGCTGGACTTTTATTCTTCTGCCCTTTTCCAAAACAAAGGCTTGAATAACCCCAGCTAAGGTCTCAAAGCGAACGTATTCTCCCACTATACCCTCTTCAAAGGCAAACCTAACCGCACAGCGCGAACCATTACCACACATCTCTGCCTCAGAACCGTCCGCATTAAAAAACCTCCAGCTAAAGTCGTTATTTTTGTCCTTTGGATTCTCTATGAGTATTAACCCATCCGCACCAACGCCGGTGTGAAAGGCACATACCCTTTTGACAAAGTCTTTTATGTCAAGGTTTAAGTCCTTCAAAAACTCCTCTACCTTTTTATCTCTGTTGTCTATGATTACAAAATCGTTACCCGATCCTTGCAGTTTAGAAAACCGCATAGCTAATTAGAACTTGTAATCATCACTTAATATCTTTTCATAAAACCCCTTTGGCAAGAAAGCATGTTTGTGCATTTCCTCACTGTAAAGTTTTGTTTGAACTTTGACCTCCCTGCTTGGCTCCCTAACTTGGTATTTCTTACTACCTACAGACATTGTCCACCAATAACCCGCATAACCCGGAATTACCGCAGTGTATAGATCAACTATGGGAAAGATCTTTCTTAGCGTTTTTTGGATCCTTCTTACTATCTCCATATGGTAATAAATGGATTCAGTCTGTCCCACGTATATCCCATCTTCCTTGAGGGCTCTATAGACATACTTAAAGAACTCTTCCGTAGTGAGCACATGTGCAAATCCCACTGGGTCTGTTGAGTCAACTATTATCACGTCAAACTCGTTTTCGTAATCTTGGATGTATTTATAACCATCTTCGTTTAGAACGATTACTCTTGGATCGTCAAAGGCACAGGCTATAGTGGGCAAAAAGCGCTTTGATACTTCTATTACTTCCTTATCTATATCCACCAAAATCGCCCTTTTAACTTCAGGGTGCTTTAATACTTCT
>CAZZKD010000288.1:0-4972 GCA_964655095.1 uncultured Thermocrinis sp. | reverse complement strand
TTGCTTGGCTTCGGATAGTTGAAACTTCTCAGCTCAAACTCAAAAAACTACTCAAGTGGATATATTCGGATAAGTATGGTTAAGGAAAAATGGGACGAATAGACATCTCCCAAGAGTATGTAAATTACACCCTAAAACGTCTTGAAAATGCTAATAACGAAAAAGACAGGGTTCTGAAGGAGCTACTCCTACACACTGTAGAGCTTTCTTTTAAGGAAAGAAAGCAGGCAGGCTTGTGGGACAAAAAGAAGGCATTATAATTAATTCTATGCTTAAAGAAGGAGACAAAGCTCCAGATTTTTGTTTGGAGGGCATAGACGAAGAAGGAAGAGAAATAAAGCTCTGCCTTAAAGACCTTTTAGACAGACCTCTTATCCTTTACTTCTACCCAAAGGATAACACACCCGGATGCACCCAAGAAGCCTGCGACTTTAGGGATAACATAAGCCAAATCCTTGCCAAAGGTTATAAGGTAGTTGGAGTTAGCCCAGATTCTGTCTCTTCCCACAAAAAATTTAAGGAAAAGTACAATCTTCCTTTTCCTCTGCTGAGCGACCCAGACTGTAAGATCGCAGAGCTTTATGGCGCTTATGGGGTAAAAAAGATGTATGGAAAAGAAACGAAGGGTATAATCAGAAGCACCTTCGTCATAAATCCGGATGGAACTATTAAAAAAGCTTACTATAACGTAAAGGCAAAAGGACACGTGGAAAAACTCTTGCAAGAGATTTAAAACTATGAAACATCCAACTCCCAAGCTTGTGGTAAGCGCGTGTTTGGCAGGAGAGTTTGTAAGATACGACGGAGGGACTGTAAAAGATACTTTTGTGGAAAAACTTCTAAGCTACTGTCAGGTTATACCAGTTTGTCCAGAAGTATCCATAGGATTGGGTGTGCCAAGAAACAAAGTTATCCTTTACTGGAGGGAAAAGGAACTAAGGCTTGTTCAACCTTCTTCTGGAAAAGACCTAACCGAAGATATGCTCAGCTTTGCAGAAAGTTTTTTAAGTGGATTGGAAGAAGTAGATGGCTTTTTGCTAAAGGGCAAATCTCCCTCCTGTGGAGTGTCCAACAGCACCCTTTCTTACAAAGACCCAGAGGGAAGAACTTTCTCCCATCGCACAAAGGGACTGTTTGCAAAAAAAGTCTTAGAAAGGTTTGAAGAGCTACCCGTGGAAGATGAAAAAAGGTTAAAGGATGAGAATATAAGAAAACACTTTTTAGTTAGGATATTTTCCATCGCAAGGCTTAGGGAGTTTATAAGCAGAGCGCAAAGTATAAGCCAGCTTATGGAGTTTCACAAAATAAACAAATACCTTCTTATGCTTCACTCTCAAACAAAACTGAAACAGATGGGACAGCTTGTAGCATCCTCAAAGGACTTTGCTCAAACAATTAAGGAATACTCAAGGCTTTTCAAACTGGCATTTAAAAGGTCTCCTTCTAAGGGTCAGTACATAAACACCTTTACCCACATATACGGCCATCTCTCCAGAAGGTTAAACCAAAAGGAAAAGGACCACTTTTTTACACTGCTGGAGGACTTCAAAAAAGGTTTAGTAAATGAAAAGACCATCTTAGAACTTCTAAAAAGTTGGGCTTTTAGGTTTGAAGAGGAATACCTACAAACTCAAACAATCTTTGAACCCTATCCAAAGGAGCTAAATTAAATCCATGGAGTTTATAAACGTTTGTATAGCCCAGCTTAACCTTAAGGTGGGAGATGTAAAGGGAAATACCGACAAGATTCTTGAAGTTTGGAGTTCCAAAGACAAAGAAGCACACCTTGTGGTTTTTCCAGAGCTTTCTATAAGCGGTTATCCCCCTCAGGATCTTCTTTTTAACAGGGAATTTTTAAAAGAATGCCAAAGGCAGTTGGAAAGGATTGTGGAATTTTCTAAGTCTCTAAGCTCCATAGCAGTTGTAGGAATGCCCTATTATGAGGAGGACCTTTTTAACTCCTTAGTTCTTGTGGGAAGGGGAAAGGTCTTTGGGATATACCACAAAACCTTTTTGCCAAACTACTCTGTTTTTGACGAAAAGAGGTATTTTAGGAGTGGCAACAAACCACTTATGTTATCCATAAACGGGGTAAAACTTGGTTTTTCTACATGCGAGGACGTGTGGCATCCAGATGGTTGGGAAAGATACTACGCCCTATGCGGTGCAGAAGTTCTGATAAACATAAACGCTTCTCCATACTACGCAAACAAATACAGTTTTAAAGAAAACTTTCTAAAGGCAAGGGCTCAGGACAATTTAGCTTACGTAGTCTATGTAAATTTAGTGGGCGCTCAAGATGAGCTGGTTTTTGACGGAAGGAGTTTGATAATAGACCCAGAGGGGAAAGTAATATACAGGGCTAAAGCCTTTGAAGAGAGCGCAGAAACTGTTAGTTTGCCCCTTTCAAAGGTAAGAGCAAAAAGACTGATGGACCTTAGGCTGAGGGAAAGGCTAACCGAATGTCCTTCTGTTGAAAACGTTTTAGACCAAAGAAAGTTGGAGTATTTTCAAGCTGTTTTGGAACCAAATCCACAGGGAGAAGAAGAGATATACAAAGCACTCCTTTTAGGTCTTAGGGATTACTTTTATAAGAACCGTTTTAAAAAGGCGGTCCTTGGACTATCTGGTGGAATAGACTCTGCCCTTACTGCTTGTCTTGCAGTAGATGCACTTGGCAAGGAGAAGGTGGTGGGTGTGTTTATGCCTTCTCAATACACTTCGGAGGAAAGCAAAAGATACGTTTTGGAGCTTTCAAAAAACTTAGGTATAGACCTTCTTACTTATCCGATAGATCCAATCTTTGAATCTTACAAAGATAGCTTTGGAAGTAAAGAGCTAACGGTGGCCGAAGAAAACCTTCAGGCACGCATAAGGGCAAACATACTTTTTTACCTTTCCAACAAACATGGCTGGCTTGTGCTATCTACTTCCAACAAAAGCGAATCTGCAGTGGGATACACTACCATATACGGGGACATGGCGGGTGGGTTTGCTCCTATAAAGGACGTGTATAAAACTTTGGTTTATAAACTGGCAAAGTATAGAAACTCAATAAAGCCGGACATTCCAGAAGGACTATTTACCAGACCACCCACCGCTGAGCTAAGACCAAACCAAACAGATCAAGACACCTTACCACCCTATGAGGTGCTTGACAAGATCTTGGAGCTTTATATAGAAGAAGGTTATACCTTTGAGGAGATCGTCAGAGAAGGCTTTGATAAAGAACTCGTAAGAAAGGTTCTTGAAATGCTGAGAAAGGCAGAATACAAGAGAAAACAGGCACCCATCGGAACTAAAATATCAAAAAGAGCCTTTGGATCGGATTGGCGCATGCCTTTGATAAACTTTTGGAGAGAATGAGAAAGTTTTTCTTGAGAAAAGAACAGATAAAGGATCTGGCAAAAAAGATAGGAGAAACTTACAGATTAATATACCCGACGCTGAAAGATGGTGTAATAACTTATGTGGAGTGGAAGGGCGAGGAACTGACTTTCCCTGAGAATGTAAAGGAATATCAATCGCCGGGTTTTTATAGGATCTACTCGGAGGAGGAGGGTATCTTCAACGGATGGACTCACGGTATGAATTCACCTAAGGAGTTTTTGCATCCTAAAAATCTCACCTTTCTCAGAATTTCAAAGGACCTTGAGCAGGAACTTCCAGAGCTTAAAGGTGGGTTTGCCTTCTTTGGCATAAGAAACTGCGACCTTAATGCGGTCAAGGTGTTGGACAGGGTTTTTAAGGATGATGTCTTTTACAACAAGTTGAGGGAGGGCAATCTATTCATTGTGGCAAACTGTGTTAAACCTTCGGACACCTGCTTTTGCACGTCTGTAGGAGGCTCTCCCTTTAGTGCAGAAGGCTTTGACTTGGCTATAACCGAGTTGAAAGATGGCTTTTTGATTTCTGTGGGCAGTCCAAAAGGGCAGGAGGTCTTGGACAGCTTGGACTTATTGGAGGCTACCCAGGAGCAATTGGAGGAAGAAAATACGCTAAAGCAGAAAGCAGTTGAGTCTATGAAGAAGGCTTTCTCCTTTGAAAATCTTCCCGAAAGGCTTGTAAAAAAGGTGGATGATACCTGCTGGGAAGTCATAGAGAGGCGATGCCTTGCTTGTGGAAGTTGCACGATGGTGTGCCCTACGTGCTTTTGTTATGAGGTAAAAGACGAGTTTATCTCTGAAGAGGAGTTTGAGAGGATCAGAGAGTGGGATTCCTGTTTCAGGCTTGGCTTTTCCGAAATGCACCACGAACCTATAAGAAAAAGCATAGCATCCAGATACAGACATTGGCTTCTTCACAAGTTTTCTTACTGGTTTTATCAGTTTTCAACTTTGGGCTGTGTAGGCTGTGGAAGGTGCATCACCTGGTGTCCGGTGGGAATTGATGTAAGGAAAGAGGTAAGGAGAGTTTTGGATGCATAACTACTTTTCCCTTCTAAAAGCCAGAGTAGAGAGGGTGATTCAAGAAAACGAGAATACTAAAAGATTTCTTTTGAGCGTAGATGGGTTTCCAGACTTTAAGCCGGGGCAGTTCAACATGCTTTACGCCTTTGGTCTGGGAGAAGCACCCATATCCATAAGCTCTATAAGAAAAGATCTTTTGGAGCATACCGTAAGAGCGGCTGGAGATGTAACAAATTGGCTCTTTAACTTAAAAGAAGGAGACTATTTGGGTTTGAGAGGACCCTACGGCTCCCACTTTCCTGTAGAAGACTGTAAAGGAAAGGACATAGTCCTTTTAGGTGGAGGTTTGGGACTTGCGGACATAAAGCCTGTAGTTGAATACATAATAGCCCACAGGAAGGATTACGGGAGGGTTTATTTACTCATGGGCTTTAAGGACCCCAACGGGATCCTATACAAAGGGAAGCAAAAAGAATGGGCAAGGTATGGGGATACGCTTTTGATCGTTGGAAAGGCGTCTGAAGGTTGGACAGGAAGGGCGGGGCTTATAACTGAGCTGATAG
>CAZZKD010000287.1:0-3327 GCA_964655095.1 uncultured Thermocrinis sp. | reverse complement strand
GTTCCCTGTCTTTGTTCTTTCCACTTTCTTTTTAATTGCTGTCTTTCTTTGCTTTTCTTGTTTCTGTTTTTGCAGAGCTTTTCAAAAAGGGTTTTACCACCGAACACAACTTTTTTGTCTGTTGAATACTGTTTTGCTTTGTAGATAGCAGAGTCTATGTATTTGGTAGGCAGGTCAGGAAACAGTTGTCTTAGCCTTTGGTATATTTGGTTATGGGAGTTTTTGTCTTTCAGTAGTTTATAAGCAGACCTTATGGCGGATGATTGCTTGCGCATTAATTCCAAAAGCTTTTTCCTGTCAGGACTGTTCAGCTGGAGTTTGAATTGTAGGCTTACATACATCTTAGGCTTTATTATAATTACTCAGCACTGCCTGAAGGATTTTTTCGAACAGCTTCACTTTTTGTTTTCCACACTAACACAAATTATATTAAAATCTTTTCTTTATAATGATACCTCCATCAATTCCATTAACTGCAAAGCCTTTTGATGAGCAAGTCGTAAGTCTGTGTGCAGGCTGTGGTTGTGGCTGTGGTTATGTGCTTTACAGAGAAAAAGGATCAATAGCAGACTTATACGGACATCCTGCAGACCCAAAGGGTATGGGAAGCCTGTGTAGTAAAGGTATAACATACATACAAGAGATTACCAACAATCCTTTAAGACTTATAGGTTTTTATTTGAACGAAAAAGAACCCATAGCCCTCTCTGAATTTGAAGCTTTTGACTTGGCAAAGCAGAAACTGAAGGGCAAGATAGCCGTAATTTTGGACAGACATCTGTCTAGTCTTGAGGAATACTTGTTGGCAAAGTCTGTGGGTGATGTTTTTGTGGATGCACCCGTTGTGGATTTTAAGCCCTCCACTGTTTTCTTTAACAGGTGGCAGGATTTTAAGCTAATACTTAGTTGGGAGGCAGAACCAGTATTTTCTGAAGTTATGTCCATGAGATACTTGGTGGATGCGGTTGAAAAGGGTTCAAACCTTGTGTGTATAAGTTCAAGGTATTCCACAATGTGTTCAAAGGCAAAAACAAGACTTTTGATGAACCCTTTGCAACAGATAAGTTTTATGAAAAAAATAACACAACCAGAGCACGAAGACCCCACCGCAACCGCACTTAAGAAAAAGCTCCACCTCCTTGGAGGATTACTGCTCATAAGCACAAACCTTTTATCCTCTCCCTTCAGAAACAGCGTTTTAAACATACTAAAAGACCTTATCAAACACTACAGCGTAGAATATAGCTTTGTGGGTGACCTTATGCCTTTCCCCGCTATGGAACTTGAAAAATTCGTAGAAAATTTTGAAGAATATGATAGCTTCATATTCTTTGGCAATCCCCTTATTTACATACCAGAGCAAATAAGACAGGAAATTAAAAACCGATTTTCCATACACTTTACGCTCTTTCCCAACCTCACTTCTCACTACTCCACTCTAATCATAGGCGCTTCCAACTTTACAGAGAGGGACTTTATAGCATACAGAAACTCCTTTGGAAGAGTCTATTTCTGTCCCCAAAGCGTATCAAAACCCAAAGGTGCGGTGGTCCCCTACGAGTTTCTTTCAAGGCTTTTTGACATAAAGGTAAGGTTAGAAGAGTTCATTACGTTGGATACTTCCTTGGAAGGCACAAGCTTAGAACTTCCTTCAATTGAAGGCAAGAGTTTTGAGGAAAAACAACTGCCCCAAGGAGTTGTTTTACACACTGCTAACTCCCTTGTGGAAGAGCTTGGGCATTGGAACCCATGGACCCACAGCATGGAAAAGTATCAAAAGGTTTACATGTCAGAAAAAACCGCAGATAGGCTCAGAGTTAGGGACAAAATAACGCTAAATGGTAAAGTTTTTGAGGTTGTTATCAGTCCAAACATAGCAGACGAGATGGTTTTTATTCCTTCCTCTTTTGAAGAGTTTCAACCCTTTGACCCTGGACACAGCGTGGGTAGTTTTTGTAAATATCCATTCTACAGATACGAGGTGCTGGAGTGATAGTTGGGTTGTGTAAGAATGAATTTGCGGAAGGATACATACTCAGAACCTTTGGCTTAGATGCGAAGTCTTTAACTTATTCTCAAGTGGTAAATTGGATTGGAGGGGTGGATATATACTTTAAGGACGAAGAGTCTTGGCAAAGGGCTAAGGAAAGTCTTGGTTTTTACGTGTATGCGGACAGAAGGGTGGAAATGGAAGAGGTGGTGGGAGAGCTGTTGAGGGAAAGGGGGCTTAAACTTGCTGTGGCAGAAAGCTGTACAGCGGGTTTGCTTTCCGCTCGTCTCGTAAATGTTCCAGGAAGCAGTAATTACTTTGTGGGTGGTTTTGTGGTGTATTCTAACGAGTTAAAAACCAAGCTTTTGAGCGTAAAAAAGGAACTGCTGGAAAAATACGGAGCGGTTTCCGAAGAAGTTTGTAGGGCTATGTGCATATCCGCTTTGGAAGAGACTGATGCGGACATAGCAGTTGCCATAACTGGCATAGCTGGTCCATCAACAAGCGAAAGAAAGCCCGTAGGACTTACATACATAAGTTTATGCACGGACAAAGAGGTTTATGTTGAAAGATACATCCTGCGTTTTAGCAGGAACGAGAATCGCTTTTTGGCAACCCAACTTGCCCTAAACCTAATAAGAAAATTTCTTTTGGGAGTTTTAAAATGAAACGCATTCATCCTACTGCCATCATAAGCGGAGAGGTTGAGCTTGAAGAGGATGTAGAGATTGGACCCTACAGCGTGCTTGAGGGAAAAATAACCATAGCCAAAGGAACTAAGATAGGAGCGAGGGTGAGCATAAAGGGAGAGGTTAGCATAGGAAGGGATTGCAAGATATACGACGGTGCGGTCATAGGAGAAGAGCCTCAACACCTTAAGTATGCAGGAGAGGAAACAAAGGTAATTGTAGGAGACAGGGTAATAATAAGGGAATACGTCACCATTCACAGGGGCACGCCCTTTGGAACAGGAGTGACTGTTATAGAAAGCGATGTTATGCTTATGGCTTATGCTCACGTTGCCCACGACTGTGTGGTAAAAAGAGGGGCTATATTGGCAAACTGTGCTACGCTCGGAGGTCATGTAGAGGTGGGAGAGTATGCCTTTATTGGTGGCCTTTCTGCAGTCCATCAGTGGGCAAGGGTTGGAGACTACGCTATGGTGGGCGGTGTTTCGGGAGTTTCCTTAGACATCCCACCTTTTACAAGGGCTTCTGGCCAACACGCTCACCTATACGGTATAAACACCGTAGGGCTGGAAAGAAGGGGATTTTCAAAAGAAAAGATAAACATTCTAAAAAAGGCCTACCGTATCCTTTTTAGGAGCAATCTTTTGA
>CAZZKD010000286.1:0-1796 GCA_964655095.1 uncultured Thermocrinis sp. | reverse complement strand
CTTCCGATCTCGTGCTTAGATTAGATCTTTTTTAGTAAGGATAAAATATACGATTAGTATATTGCATAATGGTGATTTAGATTGTCTATGCAAGCACAAACAGCCGGTCAGATTCCAGTCTTGATACTAAAGGAAGGTACTGCACAGACCAGAGGTAGAGAGGCACAGAGGAACAATATAACTGCAGCAAAGTTAGTTGCTGAGATAGTTAAGACTAGTCTAGGACCTAGAGGCATGGATAAGATGCTTGTAGATACCCTAGGTGATGTTACAATAACAAATGATGGTGCTACCATACTTAAGGAATTGGATGTACAGCACCCAGCAGCAAAGATACTTGTCGAGGTTGCAAAGGCTACAGATAATGAGGTTGGTGATGGTACAACATCGGCAGTTGTACTTGCTGGTGCATTGCTTGAGAGAGCAGAGGAGCTTATAAACAAGGATGTACATCCTACAATAATAGTTGATGGATACAAGAAGGCATGTGAGAAGGCTATCTCCATACTTAAAGAGGCTGCAACAAAGGTTGATCCTACAGATAAGGAGGCTTTAAAGAAGGTTGCATTAACAACTTTAGCATCAAAGATAGCAGCAGGGGCTATGAACAAGCTCTCAGATCTTGTAATAGATGCAGTACTAACTGTAGCTGAGAAGAAGGATGGTAAGTACAAGGTTGATGTAGATAACATAAAGGTTGAGAAGAAGGCTGGAGGTTCATTACATGATACCCAACTCATAAGAGGTATAGTACTAGATAAGGAGGTAGTACATGGAGGTATGCCAAAGAGGGTAGAGAAGGCAAAGATTGCACTTATAAATGCACCTTTAGAGATAGAGAAGACGGAGATAAGCGCTGAGATAAATATAAGCACACCAGAGCAGATGAAGCTCTTCCTTGAGGAGGAGAATAAGATGCTTAAGAGCATGGTAGATAAGATAGCAAGTACTGGTGCAAATGTAGTGATATGCCAGAAGGGAATAGATGATATGGCACAGCATTACCTTGCTAAGGCAGGTATACTAGCAGTAAGGAGGGTAAAGGAGTCAGATATGTACAAGTTAGCAAAGGCAACAAATGCTAGAGTTGTTACAAACATAGAGGAGTTAACTGCAAATGATCTAGGATATGCTGATCTAGTTGAAGAGAGGAAGATAGAGACGGATAAGTGGGTATTCATAGAAGGATGCAAGGATCCAAGGGCAGTTACAATACTTATAAGAGGAGGGTCTCAAAGGGTTGTAGATGAGGCTGATAGAGCTATACATGATGCTATAATGGTTGTTAAGGATGTTGTAGAGAATCCTTACATTGTAGTAGGAGGAGGAGCACCAGAGGCATTCCTTGCTTATAAGCTTAGAGAATGGTCAAGCTCATTATCTGGCAGAGAGCAATTAGCAGTAGAGAAGTTCGCTGATGCACTAGAGACTATACCATTAACATTAGCAGAGAATGCTGGTATGGACCCAATAGATACACAAGTACAGCTAAGATCTATGCAAGAGAAATCAAGTAAACCAACATACGGTGTGAATGTATACAAAGGTAAGGTTGATGATCTTAGCAAGAGTAATGTCTATGAACCATTGGTTGTTAAGCAACAGATACTTACATCAGCAACAGAGGCAGCAAGCATGATACTAAGGATAGATGATATAATAGCAGCAAGCAAACCAAAGGAAGAGAAGGGAGAGAAGGGATCTGAAGGAATGGGCGGTAGTGGAATGCATTGAATGTGTATGTAAGCAGCAAATCAAAATAATAAATAATTGTTCTCATTTTTATTTATTTATTT
>CAZZKD010000285.1:0-7687 GCA_964655095.1 uncultured Thermocrinis sp. | reverse complement strand
CTTTAGAAAGAGAAATACAAGCAAGGTTTGAAGCCTTGCAAAAGGATATGGACAGAAAGTTTGAAATAATGAACCAGAGGTTTGAAGCTCTGGAACGGGAGACGCAAGCAAGGTTTGAAGCGATTAACAAAAGATTTGAAGTGCTTGAGCGCCGTTTGAACTTTATGCAGTGGCTTATAACTGTTGGCTTTTCTTTCTTAGCCCTGATTATAACGATCATAAACTTTACAAAAAGCTAATAAATTTCCTTCAGTATCTCTCTCCCACCACTGGCTAAAAGCCTCTGGGCTAATCTTTTTCCTACTTCCAAATACTCTTCAACTTTTCCTTCCTCTACACCTTCTATAAACCTCTCGCCATTTAAGTCTGAAACAAAGCCCTTTATGTATATCTTGTCTGCCTCTATCCAAGAAAAGGCCCCTATGGGAACTTGACAGCCACCTTCCAATTCTCTTAAGAAAGTCCTTTCGCACATAGCCCTCAAATGACTTTCCCAATGATCTAGGGCTTTTACAAATTTCTGGACCTCCAAGTCATCTTCTCTTGTTTCTATAGCCAAACTTCCCTGACCAACTGCAGGAATAAAGTCTTCCAGCACCTGAGTTATGTATTTTTCAAAACCCATCCTTTTTACCCCTGCGTATGCTAAGACAATAGCAGAGTATAACCCTTCTTCCAGCTTTCTTAACCTTGTATCCACGTTTCCCCTCAGAACCTCTACTTTGAGATCCCTTCTTTTTCTTTTTATCTGAACCTGCCTCCTCAAAGAAGAAGTGCCAACGACCGCACCAGGAGGAAGCTCCTCCAACTTTTTACCATCTTTGGATATTAGCACGTCGTAAGGATTTTCCCTCTCTGTTACAGCACAGAGTGTTAAACCTTTCGGCAAAGCCATAGGGACATCTTTCAAGGAATGCACCGCAAGGTCAATCTCTCCTCTCAGTAGAGCTTCTTCTATCTCCTTTACAAAAAGACCTTTGCCACCTATTTTTGCCAAAGGTGCGGAGGTTATCTTGTCTCCAGTGGTAGTTATCGGAACTAATTCCACTTTGCATCCCAAGGATTCTAACTTTTCTTTGACAAAATTAGCTTGCCAGAGAGCTAACTTACTCTTTCTTGTGCCAATCCTAAGAAACATCTTAACTACTTCCCGTAGCGTGCAATTTTAACCTTTTCTGTGGTTATAAGGCCACCTTTTATCATCTTGGCTATTTCAGGTAGGATTTCCTTTATCCTCTCCTCATGGTCCAATATCTCAATCACTATAGGCAGATCAGAGGATAATTTAAATACTCCCGCTTTGTGTATAACTGAAGATTTTCCGTAGCCTAATATACCCCTAAAGACTGTAACTCCAGCTATACCCTTCTCCTTGCAAAACTCGGTTATGTACTTATATAGCGGTTTTCCTTCCCATCTATCATCTTCTCCCAAAAATATCCTTAGCAAAACAGCATCCTCCCAATTCATAACAACCTACCCAGATTGTATCCCAGGAATGTGAGAAAGATTCCAACAAGGTTGGTAAGAAAGAAATACAGCAAAAACCTTAAGTATTCTCCATCCGCTATCAGAGCAAAGCTTTCGTAGGTGAAAGTTGATAGTGTGGTAAATCCACCAAGAAACCCAGTTATAAGAAAGCTTCTAACCTCGCTTGATACGCTTAGTTTTTCCACAAAGTAAGAGAAGAAAAGGCCTATCAGAAGAGCCCCAATTAGATTTACCGTAAGCGTGCCTACGGGAAAGGCTAAGCCAAACTTGCTCTGCAGAAATTTTGAAATCAGATATCTGAGTAGGGATCCCAAGGCTCCACCCACTGCTATCGCTATTAAAATTCCCATACCTGCGCTCTCTCCACACTAACAAGCCCGCTTTTGATATGCTTCCCAAGCTCTTCCAATACGCTAATCACCTTTTCTTCTTCATCCACCAACTCTATGACAACTGGAAGGTTGTAAGACAGCACTTCAATGCCTTCGTAATGATACTCCCCCGTAGTACCGTAGCCAAGAAGAGCTTTTAAGACCGTTGCTCCAGCTATATTCTTTTCTCTCAAAAACTTTAGAATCTTAGAGTAAAGACGCTCCCCATCGAATTCCTCATCTTCCCTTATAAAGATACGCGCCAGGACATAGCTTTTTTCTCTAACAGGCATAGAGTTATTATAAGATAAGGAGTGCGCCAAAGGTGGTAATCTGAAAACTTATTTAATTTAATATATATCCTATGATAGAATGGCTTTTAAAACAGATCATAGGCACAAAGAACGAGCGTGAAGTAAAACGCCTTAGAAAGTTTGTCCAAAAGATAAACCAAAAGGAGAAGGAGTTAGAAGAGCTTTCCAACAAGGATATTGTGGCTCTTTCAAGGGATCTATTTCAGAAGATCTCGCAGGACGAGAGTTTAAAAGATGAAATCAGCAAGGGTAGGCTTACGGAAGAAGTTATACTTGCCTTTGCCTTGGTTAGGGAGGTGGGCAAAAGGACCATAGGGCTTAGGTTCTTTGACGTGCAACTCATCGGTGGTCTTGTTTTGCATGAGGGTAAGATTGCGGAGATGAAGACAGGAGAAGGTAAAACCTTGGTGGCTACTTCTGCCGCTTACGTGAATGCTCTAACAGACAGAGGGGTGCATGTGGTAACTGTCAATGATTACCTGGCAAGAAGGGATGCCCAGTGGATGGGTCCTATATACAAGTTTTTGGGCTTGGAAGTGGGAGTAATAAACTCAGATTACAGCTCTTATAGGGTGGAGTGGGTGGATGAAGAGCTGTTCCAAAAAACCATAGAGGAAGACCTTAGGGTGTGGCCCAAGGGGTATTTTGATGAAATACTACCTTCAGAGAAGATAAACGTAGAGGCAAAGAAGGCATTCTTTACCAAGCTTGTTCCCTGCGATAGAAAAAGTGCCTATCAAGCTCATATAACTTATGGGACAAATAACGAGTTTGGTTTTGACTATCTGAGAGACAACATGAGCTTTTCTTTGGATGACATTGTTCAGGTAAAGGGACACCACTATGCCATAATAGACGAGGTGGATTCCATACTCATAGACGAGGCAAGGGTCCCGCTGATAATATCTGGACCATCCCAGATGGATACTTCTATTTACTACAAGGCAGACCAGGCGGTCAGAAGGCTGAAGGCGGGAGAAGATTTCATCGTAGATGAAAAGAACAGAACCGTTCAGTTAAAAGAAGAAGGCATAAAAAAACTTGAAGAGTTTTTGGGGATTGAGAACCTATACGACCTTAAACACATAGACCTGCTACACGCTATACATCAATCCATAAAGGCTCACGAGCTTTTTAAAAGGGATGTACATTACATAGTAAAGGATGGAGAGGTGCTTATAGTAGATGAGTTTACGGGTAGGGTTTTACCTGGTAGAAGGTGGTCTGACGGCTTGCATCAGGCTATAGAGGTTAAAGAGAATGTTCCTATCCAGCAAGAAAATCAGACCTTGGCAAGCATAACCTTTCAGAATTACTTTAGGCTTTACCAAAAGCTGGCTGGTATGACTGGGACTGCAGAAACTGAAGCCCTTGAGTTTAAAGAAATATACGGGCTTGATGTGATAGTGGTTCCCACCCACAAGCCCATGCGTAGAAAAGACTTGCCAGATATGGTCTTTAAGACAAGAAAGGAAAAGTGGGGAGAGGTAGTAGCACAAATAGAGAAAGAGCACAGTAGGGGGAGGCCGATTTTGGTTGGCACCATATCTATAGAGGATTCAGAGCATCTTTCTAAACTTCTGAAGGGAAAAGGCATACCTCACAACGTTCTAAACGCAAAGCATCACGAAAGGGAGGCGGAGATAATCGCTCAAGCTGGAAGGGTAAAAGCTGTTACCATATCTACCAACATGGCAGGTAGGGGTACAGACATACTGCTGGGTGGAAATCCAGAGTATCTGGCTAAGGAAATTCTGAGAAAGAAAGGAAAGACACCCGAAGAAGCTACGCAGGACGAGTGGAAATCTGCCTTGCAAGAGGCTTATAGGATAACAGAAGAGGAAAAGAAAAAAGTGATCGAACTTGGTGGACTTTTAGTCATAGGAACAGAAAGGCATGAATCAAGGAGGATAGACAACCAGCTTAGGGGTAGGGCTGGTAGGCAGGGCGATCCAGGCGAATCCCGGTTTATCCTTTCCCTTGAGGATGACCTTCTTAGACTGTTTGGGGGAGACAGGGTAAAGAAGATGATGGAGTTCTTAAAGATTCCGGAAGGAGAGCCCATAGAGAGCAGGATAGTAACAAAGGCTATACAGAACGCTCAAAAGAGAATAGAAGCTCAGAACTTTCAGATAAGAAAAAGACTGCTGGAGTATGACAACGTAGTGAATGTTCAAAGGCAAACGGTCTATGGTTTGAGAAGGGACCTTTTGGAAGGTAAAGATTTAGAAGGATACTTAGAAGAATTCGTAAAGGACGTGCTTAACCAAAAGATTGCACAACTGATGCCCGAAGAAGATCCTGAACTTTGGGAGATAAAACCCTTGGAGGATTATCTGAAAGAATTAACTGGAAGAGATTTAGCAATTCCGAAGGTTAGAGATAAAGAGGAGCTTGTGGAAAAATTGAGCTCTGAAATACTCGGCATTTTGGAGGAAAAGAAGAAACTGTGGGGAGAAAGCCTCTTTAAGGAGATATTTAAGATGATTGCGCTGTCTAACCTTGATCACCTGTGGAGGGAACACCTGCATACCCTTGATAGGTTAAGAGAAGGTATATACCTAAGAGGATACGCTGCGAGGGATCCGTTAATAGAGTATAAAAAAGAAGCTTTTGGACTTTTTGAAGCTATGCTATATAATCTGAAGGAAAAGGTAGTTGAGGACACGATCAGGGTTCAGGTTGCCTCTCAGGAAGAGATAGAAGAAGAGGTCAAGAAAGAAGAGCAGGAGAGGGAAAAACTACTCAAGAGTGCGGTCTTCAGCGGAGTGGAGGGTAAAAAGGACGAAAAGGGACCAAAGAGAAAGAGTTTAAAGGAAAGGCTCAATCTCAAAAGGAAGAAAGCCTAATGGAGAAGCTAAGCTACTTACTATGTTTAATACTTGCTCCTTAGGCACGTTCCCTTCCCTTAAGATTTTTATCGCCTTTTTACTTATGAGCTTTACTATCGTAGATGGTTTGCCTGTGAGCTTTGCTCCTTTTACGTATAGATCTATCTTGTCTCCAAAGTATTCCATGGCTTCCTTTATACTGGGTGCGGGTTTTAGTCCCTCTGGATTAGCGCTTGGAGCGACAAGAGGTTTTCCAAACTTTTTGAGAAGGTTCTTTATAAACACGCCCTGAGTTGGCACTCTAAAAGCTATGCTCTTTCTCCAGCGAGTTAGGTATGTGGGAATGGTGGTTCTTTTTGGAAAGATCACAGTTACGCCAATGCTAAGAAGAGCTATACCAGTTTTGGTAATCAGTATGTCAAACTCCGTTGCATGCATTATGTCTGGCAAAAGCACTATAAACGGTCTGCCTGAGGACCTTCTGATTGCATAGAGCCTTTCCACCGCCTCCCTGTTGGTAGCATCTGCCAAAAGTCCATAGATAGTATCCGTAGGAGCGCAAACTATACCGCCCTCTTCTAAAACCTTTACCACCTTGCTTATGTCTTTAGTGCTAACTATTTCCATCTTCTATCCTCCTATTGGTGCGTTGCAAAAGCTCATAGATTCCTCTGGCGAAAGCTCTAAACATCTAAGGATACACTCCGAGGCTCTGTCTAAGACCGCATAGAGAACCTGCTCTTCTTCTGGTTCAAAGGGTGAAAGGACGTATTCTACCACTTTATCCCTGTCCTTAGGTCTTCCTATGCCTATCCTAAGCCTTGCAAAGTTCTCCGACCTTATCTCTTTTATTATAGACTCTACGCCATGATGTCCCCCGCTACTACCTTCTAGCCTTAGCCTTATCTTTCCAAGAGGGAGGTCTAAGTCATCGTAAACCACCATAATATCCTGAGGATTGAGTTCATACTCCTCCAGAAGGTTTAACACTGCTAATCCTGAGTTGTTCATGTAAGTTTGGGGCTTTGCCACTAATACTTCTCTGGTTAACACTTTAACTTTATAGACGTGGGATAGACACTCTTGAGTGTGTTCTTTTACCCGAAGCTTTTTTAAAAGCTCATCTACTACCATAAAGCCTACGTTGTGTCTTGTCCTTTCGTATTTTTTACCCGGGTTACCAAGCCCTACTACAAGTTTTATCATTCAGTTGGTGTTTCTTCAGCTTCGGGCTCTAAGACTACTGCCACAACCTCCTCTGGATTATCAAGTATTGTGCAGTTAGCTGGTGGTTGGATGTCTCTCACGTGTAGTGAGTCTCCAAGCCCAAGGCCACTAACATCTATGGTTATCTTATCGGGTATGCTTTCCACGCCTGCCCTAACTGTTAAAGTGTTCAGCACTATCTCAAAGGTTCCCCCAAGGCTCACGCCTGCTGGAGTGCCCACAAATTCCAAAGGCACCTCTATGTCTATTTCTTTCACCTTGGATATATCGTATAGATCTACGTGGATTGGGTTATCTCCAAGCCAACCATACTGAACCTCTTTCAAAAAGCATACCCTTTTATCCCCATTTACCTCTGCTACTATCAAGAACGTTTCTCCATGGGGTAGTGAATTGAAATCTTTTAGGTTCATGTACGCATGCACATTATCCACCCCTTTTCCGTATATCTCTACGGGGATGTATCCTTCCCTTTTTCTCTGTTTTTTCTCGCTCTTTTTCCCCTCAGAGCTTCTTGGAAGAAGTTTTACCTCAATTCTTCTCATGACAACCTCCTTTATGCAAACAGCATGCTAACTGATTCACCTTCGTGTATTCTCCTTATTGCCTCTCCTATAAGTGAGGCTGTAGATACAACTCTAAGTTTTTCAAGTCCCTTATTCTTGCATGGAATGGTGTTACTAACTACAACTTCTTTTATCCGGGAATTTCTTAGCCTTTCTACAGCTGGACCAGATAGCAGACCGTGAGTAGCGACCACATCCACGCTTAAGGCACCTTTTGAAAGAAGCAGCTCACTTGCGGCGCAAACTGTGCCAGCAGTGTCTATGATGTCATCCACAATTATAGCTCTTTTACCTTTTACTTCTCCTATAATATCCAGCATTTCTGCTACGTTTGGCTCTGGTCTTCTCTTGTATATTATAGCTATAGGACATCCGATTTTGTTGGCGAGGAGTCTAGCCCTTTCCACACCACCCGCGTCCGGGGATACAACCACAGTATCACCGTCCAATCTATCCTTAAGGTAGTCATAAAGTACTCCCAATGCATGTAGGTTGTCCACGGGTATGTTGAAAAAACCCTGAATTTGTGGAGAGTGAAGGTCCACGATAACCACCCTTTGGGCTCCTGCTACGGTTATAAGGTCCGCAAGCAACCTTGCGCTTATTGGAACCCTTGGCTTGTCTTTTCTGTCTTGCCTTGCGTACGCATAGTATGGAATAACCGCCGTTATCCTTCCAGCGGAAGCCCTTTTGAGAGCATCCAAGATAAGCAAGAGCTCCATAATGTTCTCATTTATCGGTGGGCAGAGAGATTGTATTACAAAAACATCCTCCCCTCTCATAGACTCGTTTATCTGAACCCTTACCTCTCCGTCGCTAAAACGAGACACAAGGGCATCAGACAGGGGTATGTTCAAATATTGGGATACCTCTTTGGCCAGTTCTAA
>CAZZKD010000284.1:0-4096 GCA_964655095.1 uncultured Thermocrinis sp. | reverse complement strand
AAGAAGCAAGGCCCACACCTTCCCAACCAAAGAACATACCAAGGAGGTTGTCCGAAAGGACGATCATGAGCATAGAAAAGAGGAAAAAGGACAGGTATGCGTAGAACTTGTAGGTCCATAGGCCAAAGAGGTTTTGCATGTATCCGATGGAGTAGATGAAGATCAGCGTAGCTATCAAGCAGACCAGGGAGGCGGTTAAAGAGGACAGTGGGTCAAAGTAAAGTCCGAGCCTTAGGGTGTAGTTTCCGAGTGGGATAAACTCATAAAGTGGCACTGAGAATGGAGAAGAGAGAGCTTTTATTGATGCTGGGATAGAGAGCAAAAAGGCAAAAAAGGATCCAAGAACTGTGATTATGGCAGAGGCTAAATCCCCCAGTTTTCTTCCAAATAAGCCTACTATTAAGAAGGACAGCAACGGTAGCAAAACTATAAGGACTGCTTCCATCCTAATCCCTCAGTTGGGTGATTTCTGAAGAGCCTTCATAACCTCTTAGTCTGAATATGGCTACTACCAGGCCAAGACCAACGGCTACTTCCGCTGCTGCCACTGTTAGCACAAAGAGGGCAAATATCTGCCCTTCCACTCCACCCACTATTCTATCCATGCTAACAAAGCCTAGATTAACCCCGTTTAACATAAGCTCTGTACTCACCAAAAGGGTTATAAGGTTTTTCCTTATGATAACACCAAAGAGACCTGAAAGGAATAAAAAAATGCTTATAAGGATATAAGCTAATTCTATCGTCACTCCTCTTTCCTCCCGAGGATTATGGCTCCGATCATTGCGGTTAAAAGTATAACAGAAGCCACCTCAAAGGGAAAGAGGTAGTTGGTAAATAAAGTTTTGCCCACGCTTACTATGTTGTTTTCAGCCGGCACTTTGTTAGAAACCTGAAAATTACCCTTTAGAACCATGTATGAAATAGCTCCAAAGGAAAAAGCAAAGAAAGGGAAAGCGATCAAAGCTTCTTTTTTGTAGATTCCTTCAAACTTCTTTATCTTTTCCCAAGGTATGGTGGTGATCACAAGCACGTAAAAGACTATTATGGCAACTGCGTAGATGATAAGCTGAAGCCCAGCCAGAAGCTCCGCTCCAAGATGTAGGAACATACCAGCTACAGCAAGTATAACAGAAAGAAAGGAAAGGATAACATGGACCGGATTTTTGAAAAAGAGCGTGCCAAATACAGAAGCCAAAAGCCATACAGCCAACAAGCCAAATATCAACCACTCCACCGTATCTTCCCCCACAGTTTTTCTCTATGTGCATCGTCTATCCAGATTCTATCGGGTTCTTCGCCTCTCCTTCTCTTCCAATCTATGGCGCTTTCTTCAAGATTTTCCATCCTCAAAACCGCATTCCTTCTTGAATAATCTGCTAGCTCGTAAAGGTCCGTCATAGTAAGACAGCCTACCGGACAGGCATCCACGCACAAACCACAAAAGAGACAATTGAGCAAATTCATATCAAATCTAACTACTTTCTTAGAACCGTCCGGCATCTGTACCGCCTCTATCCTGAAAAGAGTTGGCATTGGGCAGGCAGTCTGGCACATGTAACAGGCAACGCATCGGCTTTTACCCTTTTCGTAGCTCATGAACTTTTCTATAGCCTTGAGAGAATCCGGCTCTGTCCCATCCCACACAAAATGCCCATGAGCCCCACGATAACGCTTGGGAGGAGTGAGCTTTTCCACCGGATAATTTGTGGTAATAGGTTTTCTAAATAGGTTTTTGAGTGTTACCGAAAGGCCCTTTACAAAATCTACAAACAGGACAGTTTCCAATATGTTCAGAAACACCTTTCTATCTACCTTTTTTATTGCCATAATGGATTATGTATTTTAAACCAGCTAAGCTTTTTAGCAAAACTTTATGATGTAAATCAAAACTTTAAATTGGTTCAGTAAAAGCTTAGAATAATAGCTATGCGCCTAAGGGACTATTACAAAATTCTTGGTGTAGATAGGAGCGCAACAAAGGAGGAGATTAAAAAAGCCTACAGAAAATTAGCTAAAGAGTGGCATCCTGACGTAAATTCAGATCCAAAGGCGGAGGAAAGGTTCAAAGAGATAAACGAAGCTTATTACATACTTTTTGACGACGAAAAAAGGAAAGAATACGACCGCTTACTTCAGAGTGGGGATGAAAAGGCATACAAAGACTTTATGGAATACATACAGGATTTTTTAGAAAGCATATGGCAAGGTATGAGAAAATCGCCCAAACCTAAGAGAGGACAGGATATCAGACTAAAGCTTGAGCTTGAGTTAGAAGAGGCTTTTTTAGGATGTGAAAAGATCATAGAATACGAAAGATGGATAGACTGTCCTACTTGCAACGCAAAGGGTTATGTTGGTGAGTTGCAAAAGGAGGTTTGTAGGGCTTGCGAGGGTACAGGAAGAAGAGTTAGTGGGATATTTAGTTTTCCAAGACCTTGTTCTGTTTGCAAGGGTAGAGGGTACATAGTTAAAAATCCTTGCCCAACCTGTGGCGGAAGGGGTAGGGTTGCCAAGCACAGCACAGTAAAGGTAAAAATACCAAGTAGGACGGACGAAGGAGAAGTTTTAAAGGTAGTAGGTATGGGTCATCATGGAGAAAGGGGCGGAGACCCAGGAGATCTATATCTGAGGGTATCTTTTAAAAAACATCCAATTTTTAAAAAAATAGGCAAAGACCTACACATAGAAAAGCTCATATCCTTCCCCTTAGCGGTGTTGGGTGGGACTACGAAAATAAAAACCCTTGGTGGAGAAGAGATTGAAATATTCGTCCAACCTGGAACTGAGTGCGGTTCCACAAAAACTATCCTAGGTTTGGGTTTTTTTGAAGACGGAAACTTGATAATCACCTTTAGGGTAGAAATTCCCAAGAATCTAAGTAAAAAACTGAAAAGAATTCTTTTAGACTTGGCCAAGGAGCTAGGAGAGGAGGGCGTAGAAAAGCCCACTACCCTGCTTGATAGTTTTAAAAAACTATTTCCCTAACTCCTTTTTAACTTCCTCTGCCGTTCTTATGAACTTTTCCATCTCTTCTACATGCTGATCTCTTAGAGTTATCATAGCATCCTCGTGCCCAGCCATACCACACATGGCTATAGTAAAGCAATCTGTTTCAGCTCTTATGATCTTCAGCGCCACGTTAGCATAGTGGCAATGGACACCTACAAATATGCAGGCTTTTATCTTGTTATGCCATATGGTAAGGTTTGGATGGTTGGGGTTTATCTCAACCGCTGGGTTTATTTTTGGATACTTTGGTCTGTAGTCGTACATAGGTATTATCTTAGCATTTAGCACTTGAGCCATTTTTCTAACAAGCTTAGCTTTTTCCTTTGCTTCTTCATTCCAAGCGTAAAGCACTTGAGGACCTGGGAATATAGTAGCGTTGGGAAGCGTCAGCATAGCCTTAGCCGCTTCTCTCATTGCTAATTCTTCATCCACTATTTCGTTAAGCATAAGAGCTTTCCCCAGTGGTGGGTTTAAGAGTTCTTCATACACTGCCACCGGATAGGGTGAATAACCTGATGGACCTAAGGTTGCCATGAGCTACCTCCTAGCTTATTTTTCTGCATGGACTGCTGGCATCACCATGTGAATAGCGTTACGTTTCAGAAGGTTAACACAAACATAAACACAGAGGCCACATCCCTTGCATCTTTCGGGGATTACATAAGCGTGATGCTCCTCGTCCGAATACATCAAAGTGTTAGGTTCTGGGCAGAAAAGAGTGCACTGTTTGCAATTGTACTTAGAACACTCTTCGTTTATTACCTCTGCCACGTAGTACATTTATCTGCCTCCTTTTGCTTAATGGGTTATTTATAAGTTATCTTATGGGTTAAAAATGTCAAGTTAGTATGAGGATGTTCTAAAAATCTCTCAAGGTAGTTATAATAAAAGCCTAAGATGTATGTAAGCCTACAATTCAAACTCCAGCTGAACAGTCCAGACAGAAAAAAGCTCTTTCAGCTAAGAGGAATAGGTTAGTTCCCTTAGAGGTTGGGGGGACGTCCCGATGGGGGATTTTCGAACAGCCTCACTTCCCAGTATGAAAGCTTCTTATGATAGTCTTTAATACCTCTTTCATTGCCAG
>CAZZKD010000283.1:0-14453 GCA_964655095.1 uncultured Thermocrinis sp. | reverse complement strand
CCTCCGCCTTTAGTCTATTCAACACCTCCCTGAGAAACTCCTTGCCTATTCCTCTACCCCAATAATTCTTATCCACGCTAAAGGTCATTAAATGTGCCTCTTCTTCTATGATCCAAAAGATTGAGTAAGCTATGACCTTTCCGCTCATTTCCGCTACAAATTTTCTGGAATAAGGAAGTTTAAATTCCCTTTCAAATCCTTCCATGCTCCACGCATCTGTGGTAAAATTCTCCTTGTTTATCCTAAAAACCTCCGGTAGATCCTCTTTTTTCATTTCTCTAACTTCTAACATCAACTACCTTCAAAGGCTATGGAAATTCTAAATTTTTTTATCTTTAAAAGCAAGTAAGTATAGCGGGCTCCACTCTGCCACCCATGGTTGTTGCATAGATGGAAATTAAGGCTCCTACGATTTCAGACTTTGTGTCTATCTCTCCTCTCTTTTCCATGATCTTGTATTGTGATCTTCCATACCTCCCCCTCCTCTATTTCTTAGAGATAGATTTCTTTACCATCCGTTCTCCAAACCTGTATTACAGAAGGTCTTGGGACTATCACACCATCACCCAAATAGGGCCATTTAGTTGGCTTGTTACCCTCTCCTGGATGTTGTATAGCACAGAAGAAGGTTTTGTAATCATCGGAAAACTCAGGACCGCATATCTCACAACCCGGCACACCGGAGAGGAACATTTTGAACTCTCTCGTCTGCATATTTAGCGTATATACACCGTCGTTCTTGCCAAGCCTTCTTGAGCTTGGATTTCCATCCGTTGCTATCCACAGGTTTCCTTCCTTATCAAAGGTAAAGTTGTCTGGAGCGGATATAGCAGGGACGCTTGAGGAAGCTGGCTGACCGTATATTATTAGCTTTTTGTTTTCTTCTTCAGCATTAGGATCTCCACATAGCATGGGTATGCTCCACATAAACGTCGTTGCGGTTGGATTTCTGCCTTCTTCCATGATCTCTATGATGTGTCCCATGTAGTTTGGACCCCTTGGATTTGCTCGGTCGGTAGAAGGATAGCCACTTGTTCCTCTTCTATCGTTGTTCGTTAGGGCTAAGAATAAGGTTTTTGTTATTGGGTTCCACTCAAAGTCCTCTGGCCTGTCCATCTTGGTAGCTCCAAGGGCATCCGCTGCACCCCTTGTGTTGATAAAGCACAGAACTGGGTCGTTTTTGAACTCATCAGGAAGATCTGGATTGACGGTTATTGTGTTTCCATCTACCGTGGCTATCTCTATCCACTCTCCAGTGAAATCGTCTTTGAACTTTGCCACATAAAGGGTTCCTTCATCGAGCAGAGAAAAGTTTGCTTCTCTGTTGTTTGGATTATACCTGCCCTTGGTGACGAACTTATAAACATACTCAAACCTTTCGTCATCTCCCATATATACTACCACTCTACCGTCCGGAGCTACAACTGTAGTTGCTGCTTCGTGCTTGAACCTTCCAAGGGCTGTTCTCTTTATTGGAGGTCTGCTCGGATCGTAGGGGTCAATCTCTACCACCCACCCAAACCTAAAGGCTTCGTTGGGCTCTTGGTTTATGTCAAACCTATTGTCTATGTTGTGAAAACCGTAAATCGCGGAGCGACTGCTTGGAACTCCGTATCTTTCATGTATTCTCTTTATAAGGTCGTCCGACAAGGTATTTCTATCTCCCGCAAAGTATGAGTTAAAGTTCTCTTCACAGGTTAAAACTGTTCCCCATGGTGTTTTCCCCCCAGCGCAGTTGTTTAAAGTGCCCTTAACAAAGGTTCCCGTTGGGTCATAGGAGGTTTTCATAAGTTCGTGTCCTGCTGCTGGACCGGATATGTAACAGATAGTTTCTCCCGTAATCCTCCTATTGTAAGCGGAGCCTTTAACATAAACCCACTTTCTTCCATCTCTTTTTATCTCCACCACAGAAACGCCGTGGGCGTATAGCATAAGCTTAGATTGCTCTTGGGTTGGTCCGGGATTAGAAAACATAATCTCAGGGCTTGTGTATTCGTGATTTACCACCAAAAGGGCTCTATCTTGGTCTAACCTGAAAAAGCCCACATAATCACAGTTGTATCCAAAACAGTGCTTTTGTCTCTCTATATCCTCCTCTGTGAGCGCTTCGTGAACTCTGTTCCAGTTAAGAGCTGGTCCATTATCTAACGGATCTCCCCACTTGATAAGAACGCTGTAGTCGTAGCCTTCTGGGACCATTACTCTGTCTTCTGAGTTGGGGTAGAGAGTTTTGTAGGTGAGAGTTTTTGACCTTCCGTAAGTTGGCACTACGTATAAAACAGCAGATAAGCCCACAAACTTAAAAAGATCCCTCCTGTTTAGAGCTCCCCTTAATATTTCTGAAAAGTAGGTCATAGTACAAAGCTTACCGACCTTTTGTTAAAAAACTGTTAAAACTCTTCTAATTCTCTTTATTATCCTTTCCTTTGGCACCACATCACAGATCACATCTACACCCACACCTTCCAGCTCACCTGTTAAGGACGCTCTAAGAGTGTGCCAAAAATCTTTTGGCTTTATACCAAGCTCTCTTTGAGCCAACTTTGCTATTTCCTTTATCCTCTGTGCGTTTAGTTCCCCTTCTTCTAACTTTAAAAGCACGTAGTTTAAAACCTGCACTGCGGTTTGGTTTTCAAGCACCGCCTTTGCCTCTTCTGAATACACCACTTCATCCACAAAGAAAGGCTTTAGCTTTTCCACTGCTTCCGAAAAGGTTTCAAACGCATCTCTGGCTTTTTCCAAAACCTTCTTAAGGTAAGCCTCTTCAAACTCGTATCCTGCCTCCCTCAGAAAAGGTGCCAGGTAATTTGCAAGCTTATCAATCGAGAGAACCTCCCTTATATAAACTCCGTTCATCCATCTGAGCTTTTGAACATCAAACACTGCAGGAGAGCTGTTTATGTCCTTTAGGTCAAAGACTTTTATAAGCTCTTCCTTTGAGTAGATCTCCCTTCCTTCCTCCGGCGGAGACCATCCCAAAAGGCAGAGGTAATTAAACATTGCCTCGGGTAAAAAGCCCTCCTCTCGGTAATTCTTTATGGAAACCGCACCGTGTCTTTTGGAAAGCTTGCTTCTGTCCGGTCCAAGGATCACCGGCAGATGGGCAAACTTTGGAATCTCAAAGCCCAAAGCTCTGTATATAAGTATCTGTTTGGGAGTGTTTGGGATGTGGTCCTCTCCCCTTATTACGTGGCTAACTCCCATAAGTGCGTCATCCACAACCACCACGAAGTTATAAACAGGCGTGCCATCGCTCCGAACGATCACAAAGTCTCCAAAATCATCTGCACTTATGGATATGGGTCCCTTTACTAAATCCTCAAAGGTGATTACCTCTCCCTCTGGCACTCTGAACCTTATGGTATAGGGCAGTCCTTTTCTTTTGGCTTCCTCCAGGGTTAAGTGTCTGCACTTGCCTGAATATCTGTAAGGAATACCCTTTTCTTCTGCCCGCTTTCTTTCTTCTTCCAACTCCTCCGGTGTGCATATGCAAGGATAAGCCCAACCAGATTCCAAAAGCTTTTGGACATACTCCCTGTATATATCAAACCTCTCCGATTGTCTATAAAGTTCATCCCACTCTATACCAAGCCACTCCAAGTCCTTAAGAAGCATTTCCTCAAATTCCTTTGAGGACCTTTCTTTGTCTGTGTCTTCTATGCGAAGGATAAACTTACCGCCGTGATGTCTGGCAAAAAGATAGCTAAATATGGCAGTTCTTGCGTTGCCAAGGTGCAAATAACCCGTAGGGCTTGGTGCAAACCTGCTAACTATCATGCTCTAATCCTTAGCAAGTATTTTAAGGACTATGGGAGATATGAGCGTAGTTACCGCAACCACAAATATAATCACCGCATACAGCGTATCATCAAAGAGCTTAGCTTGTCTTCCAAACTCTGCAAAGATCAGACCCACCTCTCCTCGGGGCAACATGGAAAAACCAATAAGAAGCCTCTCTTTTGTAGTTCCAGGTATAAAAAACCCAGAGATAACTTTACCAAAAATGGCAACTAAGCTAAGCACAAAAGCAAGGGTCCAAAATTTAGGAGAGCTAAAATCTATGGCCTTTAGATTTAACTGAAGCCCAACATAGACAAAGAAAATGGGCGTTAAAACCCAAACCAAAGGTAATATAGAATGCTCTATCTTTTCTGCCATTCTCTCGTCGATTTTAAAAAACAGCGCAAAGGGAAGGGCAAACCTTCTGGACAGAGCAAGTCCCGCAGTAAAGGCACCTAAGATCTCCGGAGCACCCACCTCGTGTGCCAAAAAGGCAAAGAAAAACACCACAGACAAGACCGCAGGTGGAACAAAATCCATAGTCCCAAGCTTTCTGGAAAGTATCTGAATGATCCTTGCCAGAATCTGAGCCAGTATGGGAGATAGTATGAAAAAGGAAGCTATGTATAGTATTAAAAGAAGCAGTGCATCCACATGAACCATACCTTCCTTAGAAAGCTCATACAATCCTGCAAGAACGATAACACCGAATATATCATCCAAAACTGCGGCACCAAGCACTATTTGGGCAAACCTCTCTTTCATCTTACCCAAATCTTCCAAAACCCTGACTGTTATTCCTATGCTTGTAGCAGTTAAGGCACCGCCTATGAAAAGAGATGTCAGGAAAGGCAAATCAAGAACATAAAAGCTAAAAAGAAAACCTAAGATCATGGGAGCTGAAGCACCTACTGTGGCAACTATAATAGCGTGTATGCCCACCTTTCTAAGTTGGTGAATGTCCGCTTCTAACCCTACCTGAAAGAGCAAAAGTATTACTCCGAGCTCTGCAAGGACCTTTATTATCTGATTTGGCTCAATAAGTCCTAAGGCACTTTTGCCAAGAAGTATGCCTACCAATATCTCACCCAAAACTGGGGGAATACCAAACTTGGCAAAGGTATCCCCTATGATCCTTGCGCTGAAAAGTATGATAGCAAGGTAGAGCAAAACATAGTGCATTTCCATCGTTTATCTCCCTGTTGAACCAAAACCGTTTTCTCCCCTTAAAGTGGGACTTAGCTCATCCACTTCTTCCCAGAGGACTTTAACAAAGGGAGCTATAATAAGCTGAGCTATCCTATCTCCTCTCTTTATTAGGAAATCTTCTTGTCCTAAATTTATAAGCGCTACTTTAATTTCCCCTCTGTAGTCTGGGTCTATGGTGCCAGGAGCATTCAAGATGGTTATGCCATATTTGATGGCTAAACCGCTTCTTGGTCTGACTTGAGCCTCAAATCCATCGGGCAGTTCTATTGCTATCCCTGTGGGAAGCAAGGCTCTTTCCAAAGGTTTGAGGATCACAGGCTCATAACCAGCGTATAGAAGGTCCATACCCGCAGAGCCTATCGTAGCATAAGAAGGTAAAGCTAAATCTTTGGAATGTGGAAATCTCTTGATTTTTACCTTCAGCATTTTATCTCTCCTTAGCCGGCGGTGGGATTTGAAC
Source organism: uncultured Thermocrinis sp. (assembly GCA_964655095.1). Lineage (GTDB taxonomy): Bacteria > Aquificota > Aquificia > Aquificales > Aquificaceae > Thermocrinis. The sequence goes on along the minus strand of CAZZKD010000283.1, from coordinate 9,004 downwards.
CCACGACCTAGGCATTACGAGTGCCTCGCTCTACCGCTGAGCTACGCCGGCTGGTCTATGCCAATCGTAGTAAAGTTTAGCCTTCCTCTCTCGTCCATACCTATCACCTTTACCCTTATCTGATCCCCTACTTTGAACCGAGCCCTAACATCCTTAACTTTTTCTTCCATCTTTGACACATGAAGCATTCCAATTCTTCCTTCAAGAATTTCCACAAACACTCCGTATGGTTCCACCCTTGTTATCTTACCCTCATATACCTTGCCAATTTCCACCTCTTCTAAAAGCTTCATTATAGCTTCTTTCACTTGCTGGATTGCCTCTTTGCTCATACTGGTCAGAGACGTTTTGCCTCCTTCATGTACCCAAACAGAAACTCCAAACTTTTCTCTCCACTCTCTTACGTTCTTTCCACCTGGTCCTATCACTAAAAGTGCTTTATCTTCTGGAATCTGTATGATCTCTATCTTCGGAGCGTATGGAGAGACTTCCTTTCTTGGTTCTGGTATTGCTTCATACATCTTTTCTAAGATATAAAGCCTTCCTTCTTTTGCCTGCATAAGAGCTTCTCTCATAATCTCTCTGCTTAAACCTTTTATTTTTATGTCCATCTGCACGCTGGTGATACCATCCTTTGTGCCTGCTATCTTAAAGTCCATGTCCCCCAGCTGATCTTCGTCCCCGAGAATATCCGAAAGGATCACGTAACGATCCCCTTCCATTATGAGACCCATCGCTATACCTGCTACGTGCTTTTTCATGGGAACACCTGCATCAAAGAGTGCCAAAGACCCTGCACAGACAGTAGCCATAGAAGTAGAACCGTTGGACTCAAGTATATTGGATACTACCCTTATTATGTATGGAAACTCTTCCTGAGGAGGGATCAGAGGTTCCAAAGCCCTTTCTGCCAACGCACCATGTCCTATCTCTCTTCTTCTTGGTGGTCCCCAAGGCTTAGCCTCTCCGGTGGAAAAAGGTGGAAAGTTATAATGAAGCATAAACCTTTTGAATACTTCACCTTCGTAAATGGTTTCCACAAGTTGGGCTTGTTCTGGAGAGCCTAAGGTAACTGTCGCAAAGGCTTGGGTTTGGCCTCTCGTAAAGATGGCGCTGCCGTGAGGTCTTTCAAAGGGATGAACCTCTATAGTAATGGGTCTTATGTCCTTAGGACCTCTGTTGTCAATCCTCAGACCCTCATCCAAAACCATTTTTCTCATCAGCTTGCTAATAAGCTTTTTGTATTGATAGTTGAGTTTGAAAAGCTGATCTTCTGGGATCTGATGGTTTGCTAAAAAGTCTTCAAGAATCTTTGCCTGAAGTTTTTTCCTCTCCCTTTTGTCTTGAATTTTTAAGGACTCTTTTATTCTATCTGTGCAATAGCTTTCCAAAAGTTTTTGCAGTTCTTCTGGAAGCTCAAGTCCCTCAAACTCTATCTTTTGCACTCCTACCCTTCTTCTAAGCTCTTCTTGAGCCTGTAGCAAAGCTTTAGCCTCAGACTGTCCAAAGTAAAGAGCGTCCATAAAAGTTTCCTCATCTACCTCTTTTGCACCACCCTCCACCATCACTATGGCAGATTCAGAAAATGCCATAACGACTTCCAAGTCAGCCTTTTGTCTTTCTTCGTAAGTTGGATTTACCAGAAACTTACCATCAACCCTGCAAACTCTAACACCTGCTATAGGCCCATCAAAGGGAACACGGGATATGTGAAGCGCCGCAGATGCGCCCGTTATAGCTAACACATCTGGATCGTATTTGTCATCTGCGGAAAGGGTAAGAGCAGTAATTACTACTTCGTAGGGAAAACCTTCGGGCAAAAGTGGCCTTACAGGTCTGTCTATTACGCGGGAGACTAATATCTCCCTGTCTGTTGGCTTTCCTTCCCTCTTTATAAAACCGCCCGGTATTCTGCCCCAAGCGGATGCCTGTTCTCTGTAATCAACCGTCAGAGGAACAAAGTCAATGTTTGATATTAGGTTTTCGGACATTACCACCGTCACAAGAACCGCAGTTCCTCCCTGTTTAACTACAACCGCACTATCCGCAAGCTTTGCATAATGTCCAGTTTCTATAATTATTGGGTCTTTATCTCCAACCCTAACCTCTACCTTTTCCATTACTTAACCTTTAGTCCGAGTTTTTCGACGATCTCCAAATATTTATTGTAATCTTTCTTCTTAAGATACTCTAAGTGTTTCCTCCTTGCGTGGATCATAGCAATCAGTCCCCTTCTTGAGTGGATGTCCTTTTTATGCTTCTTTAGATGTTCTGTCAGCCTGTTTATCTTCTCCGTAAGTATGGCTATCTGCACCTCGGGGGACCCTGTATCTTTATCGTGCCTCCTGTACTCCTCAATAATCTTTGCCTTCACCTCCTTTGGAAGAGCCATAAGATTTACCTCCTTAAGATATTTATTTAGAAATTATAACCCAAAAAAAATTGCTGAAGAGAACACTACCTTTTTGTTATAATTTTAAACAGTCTGTGGGTCCAAAAAGGAACCCAGAGTTGAAAGCTCCAACTACGCTTGATCTTTAAAGAAGAATTGATAAATTATTAATCGGGGGCGCTTCAATGCCAATTGACTATCAGAGTATATACATACTCTCCAGCGGTATGCTTTTACAACAAAGAAAGTTAGAAACAATAACCCACAACTTAGCCAACATAAATACTCCTGCTTTCAAAAGCGAACTAATATTTGCTGGAGTTTGGGACACGCCTGACGGCCAGAGAATAGAGAACAGTGCTCCAGAAAATCCCTCCAACAACTTTGTTTATCCTATAGTAGAGAGAGTGCATACCTTGCTGATCCAAGGACCAATCAGACAAACGGGCAATCCCTTGGACTTGGCTCTTGATGGTGAGGGCTTTTTTGCTGTTAGGTCAGGACAGGAGGTATTTTACACTCGCAAGGGAAACTTCCGCCTTGATGCAGAAGGTTACTTAGTCAATGAACTTGGTATGAGAGTTTTGGATGAAAACAATCAGGAAATAAGGATAATGGGAAGTGTTAGCTTTGCACCGGATGGCTCCATTTTCAGTGATGGGAACTTTGTAGGAAGGTTGGGCATATACAACTTAACAGATCCGCAGAAAGTGGGAAGGGATCTGTTTACTGGCATACCTCAGCAAGCTCAAAACTTTAAGGTTCTGCAGGGTTTTCTTGAAGATTCTAACATAAACGCTATATTGGAGATGGCAAAGCTTATAGAAGCTCACAGGGCTCACGAAACATATGCCAACCTTATCAGGGCTCTGGACCAAATTCAAGAAAAGGTTAGCAACAACCTAGTTTAAAAGAGGCTTCTCTGACCAAAGACTTTGTCCAACTCTTTTAATATGCTTTTCATTTCAAGCTCTTCAAGCTTTTTCTTAAGAACATCAATCGTGGGACTTTTTAGCTTTAGATCTTCCAGCTCCACTTCTAAATGCTCCGGTGGTTTTAGCTCTACCAAAGAGTAAGCCAATTTCAGTTTTTCTCTATCCGCCTGCGGAAAAGCCTTCTCAAATTCATCCCATCTGGAGAGGATGCTCTCTACAGAACCATACTTTTTAAGGATACTTATAGCGGTCTTAGGGCCTACTCCCTTTACACCCTCTATGTTGTCTGTTTTGTCTCCAACCAAAGCAAGGTAATCCGCCAACTGCTTTGGACCTACTCCAAACTTTTCTTTTACCTTTTCTTCGTCAAACACTTCGTTAAGTATGGGGTTTACCACCACTACCTTTTTATTTTCCACTAACTGAAGCACGTCTTTATCCGGAGAATAGATCTTTACACTAAAGCTTCTTTCAAGAGCTAACTTAGTTAGATAGGCTATCAGATCATCCGCTTCATAACCAGGCATTTCTAAGATCTTTATACCTAACAAAGAGGAAAGCTCTTTTATCACTGGTATTTGGACCTTCAAAGGGTCCGGTGTGGGCGGTCTTTTGCTTTTGTATTCTGAGTATGTAAGTTTTCTATGGGTAGGTGCGGGCAGGTCAAAGGCTATGGCCATGTAAGATGGTTTTTCCGTTTTCAGGATAGAAAGAATGGACCTAAGAAAGCCGTATACGGCACCTGTTGGAAAACCCGATTTAGTAGAAAGTGGTGGTAAAGCAAAGAAGCTTCTGTAAAGGAAGGCAGAACCGTCAAAAAGGTAGAGGACTTTCATACATAATGCATCTTCTTTCTGTAATAACTCTTACAAGCCTCTACCAAGCTTTGGGTAGCACTTTTTACACTTTCAAACCCGAGTATGGCCGAAACAACCGCAATACCTTTTGCTCCCGCCTCCAAAACTTCACCCACTCTATAGTGCGTGATACCACCTATTGCTACTATTGGTTTTGAAGTCATCTTTACTGCTTGCCTTAGGGCTTCTATACCCACAAGCTTGTAGTCCTTTTTGGTTGAAGTTTCGTATATAGAACCAAAGCCTATATAATCTATCGGCAGATGTTCTACTTCTCTGAGCTTTTCCAAGCTATTTACAGAGTATCCTATGTACATCTTGTCTCCTACGAGTTTTCTTACCACATCTGGTGGAAGGTCCTTTTCTCCCACATGCACCCCATCTGCTTCCACCGCAAGGGCTAAATCAACCCTGTCATTAACCACAAGCTCCACACCGTATCTTTTGGTTAGCTCCCTTAGAACCAAAAGCTCTTCATACATCTGTCTTGAACTTTTTTGCTTGAACCTATACTGAAGGGCGGTAATACCTCCTTGTATTGCCTGTTCTATGGTGCTTATAAGGTCCCTATCCTTGAAGAAGGCATCGTCGGTAACTAAGTATATGCTTAGGTTCATAGCTTTTAAAGATAGCCTGCTTCCACGCCTATGCAAGCGTTCCAAACAACTTTTATCTTATCTTTGTATTTTTCTATAACCTCCGGATTTTCACAGCCGGGTTGTAGCCACACACATTTAGCATCTATCTTTATGGCTTCTTCAAAAATGGGCTCTATGTGGGCTGGGTTTCTAAACACATTCACTATATCTATAGGCTCTGGCACTTCGTCCAACGAGGACAACACCCTAATGCCCAGTATTTCCTGTCCCGCATACTTTGGATTGACAAAATAAACTTTGTGCTTTCCTTTGTTTAAAACTCTCTCTGAGACGTAGTAAGAAGGTCTCTCTGAGTCTGGAGATATACCTACTACCGCAACTACCTTTGCGTTCTTTAAAACTTCCAAAGCGTCATCTTGGTGTGGATGGTGCAGTTCTTTCATAAAAGAGATTATATCATATTTCTCAAAGCTTCCAAAAGTTGGTCCATCTCCTCCTTAGTTCTCTTTTCTGTAACCGCAATCAGCAAGCAATCGCCGTAGCCAAACCTCTTTAAAGGTAAGCCAAACATGAAGCTTTTTTCTAAGAGTTTTTTGTGGATCTCTTCTGCCCTCGGGTGTTTTACTAGAAATTCCCATAGGTGTTTTCCGGTGTATGGCACTTCAAAACCAAGCTCTAAGAGCTTTTCCTTCAGATATAAAGCCTTTGACAAGCTCTGGATTGCGACTTCCCTGAAACCCTTTTTCCCCAAAAGGACCATATAAAGCAGATTCGCTAAAGCCATAAGATTTTGGTTTGTGCATATGTTAGAGGTCGCTCTTTCCCTTCTTATGTGCTGTTCCCTTGTTTGAAGTATAAGAGTAAAAGCTCGCTGACCTTTTATATCTTCTGCCAGACCTACTATCCTTCCGGGCATCTTTCTGACGAACTCTTCTCTGCTGGCAAAAAAGCCAACGTAAGGGCCTCCGAAGTTTAGCGGAACGCCCATCTGCTGTCCTTCTCCCACCACTATGTGAGCTCCAAAACCACCAGGAGGCTTTAGAATACTTAAAGCTACAGGATCTGCCACCACTATCAACGGCGCTTCGTAATGTTGGGCTAACCGAGAAATCTCCTTTAAGGGCTCCACAAAGCCAAAGAAGTTAGGATACTGAACCGCCAACGCATGGCATGTTCCATCTTTTAGATGCTTCTCCAAAAGTTCCAAGTCTACGGTTCCCTCCTTGCTAAGTGGAACAACCTCCAAAACATCTTGGTATCCCAAGAGGTAGGTCTTTACCACCTCCCTGTAAAGAGGATTTATACCTTCTGTAAGAACAACCTTATTGCCTTTACCTTTTATAGCTCTCGCCATAAGCACTGCTTCTGCCAGTGCAGATGCGCCGTCATACATACTGGCGTTTGCCACTTCCATGCCTGTTAGCTCGCACACAAGCGTTTGATATTCAAACAGAGCCTGAAGGGTGCCCTGAGAGGCTTCCGCTTGGTATGGAGTATAGGCACTCAAATACTCCCCTCTGCTTAGTATCTGCCATATAGCGGAGGGGATGATGCGGTCGTAGGCTCCCCCACCCACGAAGTATATCAGGGGTTTATTTAGCTTGGTTAAGCCTTTGAAGTATTTCCTTAATTCTTCTTCCGATTTAGGTTCAGGAAGGTTATAACTCTTTTCCAAAAGGCTTGGTTCTATATTAGAAAAAAGCTCCTCTAAAGAGGATAGTCCTAAGGTGTTTAGAATCTCTTTTGTTTTTTCTTCCGAGTGGGGTATATACATTTACCGTTCCCTTTCCTCATACCTCAAATCTTCTTCTGGCAGTACTTCTAAAGATTCCTCAATGATGGGGCTTTCTTCTTCTGGGAGCTGTAGAGTAACTTTTTCGCCCTTCTCCTCCAATATCAACTCCGCAAGTATTTCAGCATACTCCTTAGGAGAGAGTAGATCTTCCACCTCGGATACATCCGCCAGTTCTAAAACTGCCATCCACCCGTCCTCGTAAGGAGATTCATTGATAATAGCAGGTTCGTCGTTTAGAACGTCATTAACCTCTATCACCTTACCAGACACTGGAGAATAAATCGGAGAGACACTTTTTACAGATTCCACGTTAGCCAATGTATCCCCACTTTCAAACTCCTCTCCTACAGAGGGTAAATCTACATAAACTATATCCCCCAGCTCTTTCTGCGCATAGTCTGTTATACCCACCCAAGCTCTGCTGCCCTTCACCAAAGCCCATTCATGATCCTTTGTATAATACCTGTCTGCCTTTACTAAATACTTTCCTACAAACAAGTCTTCCATTTTGAACCTCCTTTAGAGTATTTCGTATTTTATCCCGTATTCCTGATAAACTTCATTAAGTATATCTTCTATATTACCCTCTACATTTCTGTGCTTTTCCACAGTTCTTATTACGTAATCAAGATCCATAAGCCTGAGCAAAGCAGCACCTTTCAACATTATGTTCTTTTTGCCTGCGCTTAGCAGTTTAGCAAGCTTCTCTTTTGTTAGCTTTTCGATAGGGTCCAAAACAAGCACATGGTTGCCTCTTAGTTTCCTTAGCCCTTTGTATAGTCCATAAAGAAAGCTACCTTTTTCGTTGTTTATAAACACCAACTCAGGAAATTTGTCAAAGAGATCTTTCATCTCAGAGGTTATAACCGCGTATATGCTGTCATGTCCTATTATTCTACTTAATAGATTTACCTGATCCTCCAGATCTTTTATTAGGTCCTCTTTCTCTAAAAGGGATCTGTATAAAATTAGCAAGGCTTTCATCCCTATTAATTATAATGCGCTTTAGAGCTTTTCAACGAATACTAAGCTATAATAGTTATAAGCTTTTCGGAGGCTAATAATGGAGAAAAAAATAAGGATTGCTATTGTTGGTTTGGGCAATTGCGCAAGCGCTTTGGTTCAAGGAATCCATTACTATGAAAAAAATCGAGCGGATGATGTAAGTGGTTTGATGTTTGAAGATGTGGGAGGATACAAGCCATGGGATATAGAGGTTGTTGCTGCGTGGGACATTGACGCAAGAAAGGTTGGAAAGGACATATCCGAAGCCATCTTTGCTCCACCCAATTGCACCACCATATTTGAGCCGGATATTCCAAAAAAGGGTGTGAAGGTAAGGAAGGGTAAAGTGCTTGATGGTTTTGCCCCACACATGGCTAACTATCCACCAGACCGCACCTTTGTGCTTTCCGATGAAAAGGAAGACGAGCTTGAGGATGTGGTAAGCGTTCTAAAAGAAACAGAGGCGGATATTCTTATAAACTACGTTCCTGTTGGTTCAGAACAAGCGGCAAGGTTTTACGCAGAAGCTTGCCTTAGGGCGGGCGTTTCTTTCATAAACGGTATGCCCACCTTTATAGTTTCGGACCCGGAGTGGGCAAAGCGTTTTGAACAAGAGGGAATACCAGTGGTAGGAGATGACATAAAGTCTCAGGTGGGAGCAACCATAGTCCATAGAACCTTGGTCCAACTTTTCACAGAGAGGGGGGTAAAAATAGACAGAACCTACCAGCTAAACTTCGGTGGAAATACAGACTTTCTCAATATGCTTGAAAGAGAGAGGCTAAAAACTAAGAAGATATCAAAAACTTCTGCAGTAGAATCCCTGCTCCCTTACGACATAGGGGACGGGAACATACACATAGGACCTTCCGATTGGGTGCCTTGGCTAAAGGACAGAAAGATCGCATACATAAGGTTAGAGGGAAGGCTTTTTGGAGATGTGCCCATGTATTTGGAGTTAAAGCTTGATGTGGAAGATTCACCAAACAGTGGAGGTTCTATGATAGATGCCATAAGGTGTTGTAAGCTTGCAAGGGATAGAGGCATTGGTGGTCCTCTGTATTCCATAAGCGCTTATACTATGAAACATCCACCCATACAGTATCCTGATTGGCAGGCAAGAAAGATGGTGGAGGAGTTTATAAGAGGTGAAAGGGAAAGATGAAAGAGAGGCTTTTTACACCAGGTCCTGTGGAGATCCCAGAAAGGGTCAGAAGGGTCTTAGGGGATCAGATAATCCACCACAGAACGGAGGAATTCAGAAGATCCTTTTTAGAAGTTAGAGAGTTATTCAAAAGGTTGGTGGAAGAAAGCTCAGAAAACTTTGTCTTTTTTGCAAGCTCTGGCACCGGTGCTATGGAAGCAAGCATTCTAAACTTCTTTGAGGAAGGAGACAAAGTAATAGTGATAAATGGTGGAAA
>CAZZKD010000282.1:0-3595 GCA_964655095.1 uncultured Thermocrinis sp. | reverse complement strand
AAGCTCTCTCAGCCCTTGCGCTATCAAAGACCGCACCAGTGCAGGTAGCGACAGCCCCAACTGCAATTGCTTTTAAAAAACTCCTCCTTGAGGTGCTCTCTTTAACTTCACCCATACTTCCACCTCCTATTTTCTTATTATGCAAAAATCGTGCCAAGGATTAAGCTATGAAAATTCAGGCTTTTGAAAAACTCACTTAAAAAGCTCTGCTCAAAAATTGAAAAGACTTATCAAAAATTGAGCATTACAAGGTTAAGGTTGGTCTAATGTCCTTAGTCTGCTCTCTAAGGTATTTCTGGAGATGTCCAGAAGGCTTGCCACTTTGGATTTGTTTCCCTGATACTTTTCGAGGAGTCTTTTTATCACGCAGAGCTCTATATTTTTAAGCAAATTGGGAAGCTCTTCTTCTGGAGTTGCATCCACTATCTGCCCAAGAATTTCCTCAAGGGAAAGGACAGTTTTTGTCTGGCTTACTTCAAAATCCTTTATCTTCCCAAACCTCGTTTCAAGCACAGCCTTATAGACTATGTTTTTTAGCTCCCTCACATTTCCAGGAAAAGTATATTTCAAAAGCTTGTTCAAAGCCTGATCTTCCACACCCTCCACGCTGGTCCCAAGCTCTGCATTCGCAAGGTTTATGAAGTATTCCACGAGTGGTTTTATGTCCTCCTTTCTTTCTCTGAGCGGTGGGATGTGAATGTGTATCTGGCTTATCCTGTGATATAGGTCCTCTCTAAATTTTCCTTCCTCCACCATCTTTTTCAGGTCTTTGTTGGTAGCAAATATCAGCCTAACGTTCGCCTTTACCTCCTTAGAACTACCAAGAGGGAAAAAGGTTTTTCTTTCCACGAAGGCAAGGAGCTTTGCCTGCAGTTTGTAAGGAACGTCTCCTATCTCATCTAAGAATAGCACACCTCCTTCTGCCAGTTGGGCCTTACCCTTTTTATCTGCTATAGCACCAGTGAATGCTCCTTTTACGTAACCAAACAGCTCTGCCTCAAACAGGTCCCACGGTATGGCTGGACAGTGTATGATCACAAAAGGTTTATCCCTTCTGTCTGAATTCTGGTGAATTAACTTTGCTATAACTTCCTTACCCACACCGGTTTCCCCCGTTATAAGAACGTTCATATCATTACAGCATGCCAAACCTACCTTCTTAAAAACTTCAAACATAGCCTTTGATGAGCCAACAACTTTAAACTCTTTGCTATAGGCCGTGTCAACTTTTAGGGGAGACTTAACTGCGTTATCTATAGCTTTTAGAAGGTCCTCTTTACCAAAGGGTTTCTTAAGTATATCCACCGCTCCCAGCTTGGAGGCTCTAACCACCGCATCAGCATCCGTATAGGCGGTTATAAAAATTACAGGAATGTTTAAACCCTTCACTCTGAGCCTCTCTACCACGCCTATTCCTGATTCTTCCTCAAGCCTGATATCCATCAAGAGCACGTCTGCATAAGGTATATACTCTTCCAAACCTTCCGGAGACTGCATATGAATAACCTCAATGCCATGAGAGCTCAAAACCTTTTTTATGGAATAAAGGGCTCCATAGTCATCATCTACAACTATAACCTTCATGCTTTAACCTCCAGTTGAAAGGATGTGCCCTTTCCTTCTTGAGAGGAGACAGTTATCTTTCCTTCAAGAATCTGAGCGTATCTCATAACAGTAGAAAGCCCAAGACCAGTCCCATCCTTTTTTGTGCTAAAGAATGGATCAAAGACCTTTTTAAGCAATTTTTCTGGTATACCGTGCCCATTGTCTTCCACTGTCAAAATTATTTTCTCTTCTACCCTTTTCATAGATAGCTTTATAGTCCCTCCTCTATCCACCGCGTCAATGGCGTTTTTTAGTAGATTGCTAAGTATGATCTCCATGGCGGTTTTGTTTGTATAAAGCTTAAAAGCGCTTACGTCCAATTGAAGATTTATCTCCTTTTTCTTTATCAAAGGCTCATAGAGTCTCAGTATATGCTCCACCATCTCCAGAGAACTAAACCTTCTCTTTTCATCATTTACTGGTCTTGCAAAGTAGAAGAAGTTGCTTACTATTCTGTCTATTCTTTCCACCGAAGTTTTAACTACCTTTACGTCCTCCTCATTCCAGCTTTCTACTTCAGACAATAGTTTTAAAGGAAGCATGGCGTTTTTCAACTCGTGAGCAAGGTGGGCGCTCATTTCACCAAGCATAGAAAACAGCTCCATCCTTTTTACTTGCTCTTCTGACATCTTCAGCTCCGTTATATCCTTCAAGGTGCATATGAAACCCTCCTCCCAAGGTTTTAGTAAAAGCAGTGCATAGCTTTCTTTGCGGTTCCTATTCCTTAGCTTTACTACATCAGTATAAGCATTCTTCCTTTCTACACTTTCCCTTATGGATCTTCTTACCCTTGGCTCTACCAGAAGCACTCCTACCCTTCTACCCAGTAAGTTCTCAAAGGAAAACCCATAATCTTCAATAGCCCTGTTGCAAAAGTATATGTATCCTCCGCTGTCCAGTATTAGAACCACCTCCTGTAAGCTGTTAAAAAAACTCTCATAAAAGTTCCTTGCAAAATTTAGATTTGACAGCATCTGAGCCAAGCTGCTTAGATTCTTGTGTAGGAAATCTGCAAGCTCGGTTAGCTCGTCTCTTTCCCAAAACTCTTTTTTGCTCGGTATTACCCCCGTTTTAAACTTTTCTATCATATCTTTTATGTATCTGAGCCTATTGGTTATTCTTAGAGAAATAAAAAGACCTAAAAAGGTGCCAATGAGTATGAAAACAAACGTGACTCCAAACGTTATCAACTTCAGAGGAAGTATGGCATCCTGTATGTACTTACTGTCAAGCTTGTAAAGAACATAGCCCACTGGGTAATCGTAGCTCATGATGGGTATCCGCAGGTGGTAGGAGTTATTTAAGAAATATCTACCCACAGGATGCTCCTCGGGTTTTGAGGATGCTATTACTCTATAATCTGAGCCCACCAGCAGAACTTCAGAAATTCCAGGTATTTGGGATAGGGATTCTATTTTATTGAATGCCTTCCAGTAATCCTCAAATAGCAATAAGTTTCTAAGCTCTGTTTCTTGGGATACAACAGCACTTTCAATGGAATTTTCTATGTGCTGTCTTAGTTTGTTTCCTAAGTAGCCAATGGCAAGAAAAGATAGAGGTAAAGAGCAGAAAATTATCACAGAAATAAATGTAAGAGAGAGCTTAAGGCCTATGTTGTAGGACCTAAACTTATCAACCAGCATCATCTGTTGAGGCTGTTCGAAAAATCCCTCATTGGGACGTCCCCCCAACCTCTAAGAGGACTAACCTTCTCCTCACCCTGTCCCACGCCCCTTCCACCAGTAAGGGCTTCAGAGGGGAAAGGTCCCTTGGTAGAAACTTTCCAAGAACAGGGAAGAGGAGGGCTACCTTCAGAACTTGCCAAGCACTTTGAGAGACTTTTTTAGTCTCTCCCCGCTTGGGATTCCTTCCATCGGCTCCCTCACAGGAACTTGGCTCACCCTGAAGGCTTTTAAGCTTTTCTAAAAGCAACTCTTTTGCTTTCTTAACTTGCTTTAGCTCAGAGTTTATAGCATTTCTCTTGTATTGG
>CAZZKD010000281.1:0-2428 GCA_964655095.1 uncultured Thermocrinis sp. | reverse complement strand
TCGCTAAGCTATTAGAACTCCTATGAATGACCTGGAACTTTTAAACAAACTGCCCTTTGAGGTCTTGCTCATAGAGTTCCTTTCCGCATGGACAAATGTTCCATGCACACTCACCCTTGAAGGTAAGCCCTAGAATATATGCTCAGAAGGGCAGATCAGGCACTTTACAAGGCAAAACGTCTGGGTAAAAACAGAGTGGAAATAACTTGAAAAGTGTAAAGCTCACACTATCTTAATTTTTTTAGGAGGAAAGTAATGCAGTGGATGAAAAACTTATTCACCTGGATTTTAATAATTGGTTTTATGATCCTTGCTTTTAACGTGTTTAGTTCGTCAAACAGAGAGTCTGCAGTTAAAACTCCGATAAATACCATACTTGAACTGGCAGAGGAAGGCAAGCTCAAAGAGGTCAAGATAAAAGACAATACTTTGGTAGGTATAACTACAGAGGGTCAGAAGGTTGAAACGGGCTTGCCACCTGGGACAGACATAGTTGGCAAATTGATAGATAAAGGCGTTAGGGTAGAGGTGGCGGTCCAAGAGCATGGTGGTTGGTGGCTCACCTTTTTGATCTCTTGGCTACCCATACTGCTCTTCATAGGTATATGGATTTACATGATGAGGCAGGTAAGCGGTGGGGGTGGAGGTGGAACAAGGGGAGCTTTCAGCTTTGGAAAAAGTAGGGCAAAGGTCTATATTGACGAAAAGCCAAAGGTAACGCTAAACGATGTAGCTGGAATGGACGAGGTAAAGGAGGAGGTAAAGGAAATCATAGAGTATTTGAAGGATCCTGTTAGGTTTCAAAGGCTTGGGGGAAGACCACCTAAGGGTGTGCTTCTTTATGGAGAGCCGGGCGTTGGAAAAACCCTTTTGGCAAAGGCAATAGCAGGGGAGGCTCATGTGCCTTTTATATCTGTTTCTGGTTCAGACTTTGTGGAGATGTTCGTAGGTGTGGGTGCGGCAAGGGTAAGGGACCTGTTTGAAACTGCCAAAAAGCACGCACCTTGCATCATATTCATAGACGAGATAGACGCAGTGGGAAGGTCAAGGGGTGCATTCAACATAGGTGGGGGACACGACGAGAGGGAACAAACTCTAAACCAGCTTTTGGTAGAGATGGACGGCTTTGACACTTCAGAAGGTATAATCGTCATAGCTGCCACAAACAGACCGGACATCTTAGACCCAGCCCTCTTAAGACCCGGAAGGTTTGACAGACAGATCTTCATTCCAAAGCCCGACGTAAAGGGAAGGTATGAGATACTAAAGGTGCATGCAAGAAACAAAAAACTTGCTCCCAACGTAGACCTTGAGATCGTAGCAAGGGCTACGCCTGGGTTTAACGGTGCAGACCTTGAAAATGTCTTAAACGAAGCTGCGCTCCTTGCTGCAAGAAAAGGAAAGGACGCTATAGAGATGGAGGACATAGAGGAGGCAATAGACAGGATCACGATGGGTTTGGAAAGAAAAGGTATGGTTATATCTCCAAAGGAGAAGGAAAAAATAGCCTATCACGAGGCGGGGCACGCCATAATGAGCTTGATGGTGCCAGGTTCGGACGCCCTACACAAGGTTTCTATTATCCCAAGGGGAATGGCCCTTGGAGTTACCCAACAACTGCCCATAGACGACAAACACATGTATGACAAACAGGACCTTATGGGAAGGCTTGTGGTTCTCTTTGGTGGAAGAGTGGCTGAGGAGATTTTTTACGGTAAGGATGGCATAACCACGGGTGCGGAAAATGACCTACAGAGGGCAACAGAGCTGGCTTATAGGATGGTTTCCATGTGGGGTATGAGCGAAAGTGTGGGTCCGGTGGCGGTAAGAAGGGTAGCCAATCCCTTCTTGGGAGGCATGACCACATCCATAGACATAAGCGAAGAGCTAAGAAGAAGCATAGACGAAGAGGTCAGAAAGATCCTGACGGAAGCCTACGAAACTGCCAAGACAATAGTAGAAAGCTACAAAGAGCCACTGAAAGCTGTGGTTAAAAAGCTTCTTGAAAAGGAAACCATATCCTGCGAAGAGTTTGTGGAAGTAATGAAACTTTACGGTGTTGAAATAAAAAACGAGTGCAAAAAGGAAGAGATCAAAAAAGAAGAGCAAAAGCAAGGAGAAAAGATAACAGTCTAAAAAGGAGGTGTATTATGGGCATGACCATTACAGAGAAGATTATTGCAGACCATGCAGGTAAAAAAGAAGTAAAGGCTGGGGAGCTTGTAAATGTAAAGATTGACTTAGCTATGGCAAACGATGTAACAGCTCCCTTGGCTATAAAGATCCTTGAAAAATATCACATAGACAAAGTTTTTGACCCTGAAAAGATCGCTTTGGTTCTATCCCACTTTGTGCCCGCAAAGGACATAAAGTCTGCAGAACAGGCAAAGATCGTCAGAGATTTTGCCAAAAAGCACGGTATAAAGTG
>CAZZKD010000280.1:0-1591 GCA_964655095.1 uncultured Thermocrinis sp. | reverse complement strand
GCCAGATTACTTTGATTGCCCCTATGACTTTTATCAAAATTACACTCAAGCTGACATTTCAAAGGCTAAGGAATTGCTTGGATACGAACCAGACTTTAGTTTGGAGGATGGTATAAGGGATTATCTTAAATACCTGTGAATTGGAAAAAGGTATTGAACTCTCTTGAAGAGGGTATTCTAATAATCAATGGCTCCAAAGTGCTCTTTGCCAACAATTTTCTCTTGGAAAACCAGATCATCAGGGAAGATTGGCAAGATAAAAATTACTATGAAGCTTTGAAAAGCTTATCCCTTATATCTATAATAGGCAAGGCTTTAAATAATCAGGACTCTTTTTCTGAAGAATTCCAATATATGGAAAGGTTTTACAAGGTAAAACCTAAAAAGATAGACGATCTTGTCATCTTTGAAATATACGATATTAGCTTTTTGAGGAAGTACGAACTATCAAGAAAAGAATTTGTAGACAATGCTTCTCATGAACTAAAGACCCCCATATCGGTGATAAGGGGTATATTGGAAACTCTTTTTGAAGAAGAAGACCAAGAGAGGAAGAGAAAGTTTTTAGAGAAGGCTTTAAATAGAGTAAATCAGATGCAAAATTTGGTAGAAGACCTTCTAACCCTTACCAAGCTTGAGTCTGGCAAGGAAAAGCTAAACCTTTCTGAGTTCAGCCTTAAAGAATTAGTGGATGAAATATACGAAGACTTAAAAGAAGAATTTGCAAAAAGGGAGGTAACTTTTGAGAACTTAGTGGATAGTTCCTTTAAAATTACTGCAGACAGGCAAAAGTTTTATCTTCTCCTTAGAAACTTGGTAGACAATGGAGTAAAGTACAATAAAAAAGGGGGAAAGGTCTGGGTGTCCTCAGAAAGGGATAAAGAAAGTTGGATAATAGAGGTAGGTGATACAGGTATAGGCATTCCAAATGAACACTTACCTTTTATTTTCGAGAGATTTTATAGAGTGGATAAAGGGAGGTCAAGAGAGGTGGGAGGAACTGGCTTAGGTCTGTCCATAGCAAAGCATATAGCCCTTTTTCATGAAGGACAGATCAAGGTCCACAGTGAGCTTGGCAAAGGAAGCAGGTTTATAGTCATTATGCCATTTGCTCTTAACAGAAAATTAACAAAACTAGGGTTATATTATACTTAATATACCTGCTTAGAGGGTTTACATGAAGTTACATACTGAGCTTGAAGAAACTAAACAGCTGGTTTTGAAAATGGCCGATGCAGTAAAAACTGCAGTGGAAAAGGCTATAGATTCCCTCAATAAACAGGATACCATCCTTGCTGAGGAGATAATAAAGGGAGATGACGTTATAGATAAGTTAGAGGTTGAAATAGAGAGACGTTGCATAAGGATGATAGCCTTATACCAACCAGAGGCTGTAGATCTGCGATTGATCATGGGTATCTACAAAGTGGTGTCTGATCTAGAAAGAATAGGAGATGAGGCGGAGAATATAGCGGAAAGGTCTATTTTGTTGTCTCAGGAGCCTCCATTAAAGCCATATATAAACTTAACGCTTATGGCAGACACTGTAAAGACAATGATAGAGGATGCGGTGATAAGTTTCTTCCATAGA
>CAZZKD010000279.1:0-3614 GCA_964655095.1 uncultured Thermocrinis sp. | reverse complement strand
CTGCTGATGTAATTGAAAACCTTATTTGGTAGGGTTTAGGGATATTATAAGTCCCTGCCCTCCAAAGGGCTTTCTAACAAGAAAACTTGCCTTTTTCTTAATTTCTCACCCGACGTATAGCATGATATAATTAACAAATTATGAGACTACCAGAAAAATTGGTGGAACGTATTGCAGATAGGATTATAAAAGAGCTAACAGAAGAAAGAATAATAGAATTGGAAGATTCTTACGTTTTTAAGAAGAAAATAATAGGGATTTTCAAAAAGGCTGAAGAAGAGGAAAGAATGCTTGATGAAAAAACCAGAGAAATACTAAAAGAAAAAATGGATCTTGTGGAAGAAGCGAGCTTAGATTACAGAACTGCTTATAAAGCAATTCGTAACAGACTTGCGGAAGAAATGAATATTAATACTAATAAAAGGGAAAGGATGAATCAAATAGCGGGTATGATAAAGGACCTAATAATGGAAGATGAATCTGTAGAAGTGTATGAAGAACCCTATGTTATAAGAGCAAGGACAAGAAACATACTTATGGAGGCTCTAAAGGAAGAGGAAGACATAGATAAGGAAGTTAGAGAAAGAATAAGGTCCTATTCAAAAAGGATCGTGGAAGGCACGCCCGAATGGAACCATCTATACAAAAGAATTTACGAAGATGCTTTAAGAAGAAGGGGATTGCTTTAAGGCAAATAGGCTATAGGATTTTGTCTCATTCCATATTTCAATATCTCGTAATGTAAGTGATTTCCAAAAGACCTACCAGTATTACCAACATTACCGATTATCTGAGCTTTTACAACCCTATCTCCATAGCTTACAGAAATACTTGAAAGGTGTGCATACAAAGTGGCAAATCCATAGCCGTGATAAACTATTACAGTATAACCATAGCCTCTCAACCAACCAGCATACACAACTCTGCCATCCGCGGTTACACTGACGGGAGTGCCATAGGGAGCAGATATGTCTATACCAGTGTGAAACTCCTTCCGCTTACCCACTATGCGCCAACCGTAATCCGAAGTCACCACTCCAACCACAGGCCATATATCTGGTCTTACCATATCCACAGTTCTGACATCCACAAGCTCCCTAAAAGCTTCTTCAACAGACATTTCTTTTCTAATGATTTCATCCACACTTTGGGTATTGATTTCCTCCAATGGGTCATCGTAACGCGCATCCTGATGAGGATAACTTACAGAAGGACCCCCTACCCCAAGTTGCATTAAAGATGTATTACCAATTATGGAACAACTCAACACTAATAAAAAAAGAATTTTTATCATGCTAATTCCCCTCTACAAAAGGATAGGATAAAATATAAACCTGTTCCTTTTTCTCAGTCAAGGGATTTTTTCAAGATATCCTCTAAATAGTGTGTTATTTTTCTGTATAAGGGTTCACTTAAGGATAATTCTTCCAAATTCTCAATTCGGTTTTCACAGTTAATCTTGTTGAGAATTTTAGCTAAACTATTTTCAAAAAGATCCTCTCTGTAAACACCAAGAGATTTAATGAGCTCTAGTTTAAGCTTTATTTCAAACACTTTGTAGTTTTTAACGTCTATTTTTAAGTAGTTTTGAAGAAGATTAAATATGAAACTATCATAATAGGAAATCCAACCAACTACAGTTTGAACAGTCTTTGTCATCCACAAAAATCTGCGGAAATTCCTCATAGCTAGATATGAATAAAACTCTACCTCTATTACATCGTCCAATATCAAAAGCCCTCCCGACTGGTGGTAATATGCTGTCAATATGTTGAAGGGTTCAAAGATAGCACAGTATGCATTCTGCGGGTGAAAACCATTTCTTACAAAGATCTTTCCCCTTCCCACTGTTCCATAAATGTACGCGAGTAAGTCCCGCTCGTTTATAAGCATTTTCTTTACAACTATAACCTCAGCTTTTGCGCTCATGGTCCTTAAAGTATAATATTCAGATCAATGCATAAAAAACCAGAGAACTTACTCATCACTTGGGCGGATTTTATAGATACTATACGGAACTTCTTTAAATCAAAAGGCTACCTGGAAGTTACAACTCCAGTCTTGCAGATATATCCAAACGTGGATCCCAACGTAGAACCTCTAAAGGTCAAACTTAATCTGGGTGGAAGGGACAGAATTTTTTGGCTTCATACTTCACCCGAGCATGCAATGAAAAAAATGCTTGCAAGTTTTCCGATTAATATGTTTCAAATAACTAAGGTTTTTAGGGATAAGGAGTATGGAAGATTACACAGACCTGAATTTACTATGTTGGAGTGGTATAGGTTGGAGGCAAACTATGAAAATCTTATAGAGGAAATCGTAGAGTTGTTGAAACTCTTCGGATTTGAAAGTTACGAAGTGCTTGAGCTTGAGAAAGCTTTTGAAAAATACTTAGGCGTGGTTTTGTCTGAGGATGAGGAAATACTTAAAAACAATCTCGTTTCCTACGGATACGAGTTTGACGATAAAGAAGATTGGGACAGCTTATTTTACCGCCTCTACATAGATTTGGAGAAGCATCTTGGCTTTGACAAGCCCACTTTTTTGGTAAAGTTCCCCTCCAAGCTTGGGGTTTACAGTGTTTTGAAAGATGGATATGCAGAAAGATTTGAACTGTACATAAAGGGCGTGGAGATAGCCAACGGATGGACAGAAGAGAGGGACCCAAATGAAATAAGAAAAAGAATGGAATCAAACTTGAGGGATAGAGAACTCCCGCTGGATGAAGAGCTGTTAAAGGCATTAGCCAGCATTACAAGCTTTTCAGGCTGTTCCATAGGGTTGGAAAGGCTTTTTATTGTAGTTTATAATATCCAAACTTTAGATGACCTTCCGTGGATTTTTCAGATATAAAAGGAGGAAAAGGAATGAAAAACTTAAAAGAGGCACTTGAAACACTACTCGAAAAGACATACTCTCCGTACCTTGTTTCAAGCCTATATCTGAGGCTTACACCAGAAAGCAGAACCGACAGAAAGTATCTGAAAGTATTCAAGGATATGGTAAAAGCTCAGAAGGCTAACTTAGAAAAAAGGAAACTCAGCGAGGAAGTCCTCAATTCTCTGATTGAAGACTTTAAAAAAATGGAGGATTTTATCAGCGATCCGGAAAATCTAAAATCTTGTGGGGCTATAGCGCTCTTTTCATGCAGTGGCAAGGATATATTTGTTCATATAAAACTTCCCTACGCATACAGAGATAGACTTATGGTGTCTATAAATCCCTTAGTCAGAGAACTAGCAGCCATAGACGAAGAATTAGGTAGAATTGGCGTTGTTCTGTTAGACAGAAAGCATATCAGGTTCTTTTTGATGGATTTTGAAAGCATTGTAGAAGTTTACGATTTCCTTGAACCACTGGCTACTAGGTCTCATAGATTTCACAGTGGTGGTGATGCGTTAAAGGGGGCGCAAGGCACTTTCAAATACTCTATGCCTTCAAGGGTTTCATCACCAAACATGCTTCAGCACTCTATGGGTGAATACAGGTTCCACATGAGAATTCAGGAGGAAAAACACAGGATATTTAAAATAGCCAACGACGCCCTTATGGAAGCATGGAAGGAAAGCAAGTTTGACAAGTTGGTCATAGGAAGCTTAAGGGAAGATATA
>CAZZKD010000278.1:0-1847 GCA_964655095.1 uncultured Thermocrinis sp. | reverse complement strand
GTAGCAGGTTGTCCCCACAATATCAAATAGCACTCCCTTTGCACCCTCTTTGCTTGCCTTTTGGAAGATCTCGTATCGTTTTTCGTAAAACTCATAACAGCAGTGGCCTATGTAGGTGTATCCGTTTTCTGCACACCACTTAAGGGTATCTCTCAGAAGCTCAAAGGAGGTGATGGTTATTGGGATCATGCCCTTTTGATAGGCAAGTCTGTAGGCATCTCCAACAGTGCATCCCCCACACTCTCCACAATCGTCTAAGTGTCTGTAGTCACACCACCTTGGTTTTGCACAGTATGGCAAAAGCATAACCTTTGCGTTCTTTATGTTTTCTATTAGCCCCCCTCCTATACTGCCTATTATTTGATTAAAGTTTTTTTTTCCTATACCAAGTTCAACCCCCTCTATCTTCCTTAGTGGAAACAAGACCGCCTCAACTATGTCGTCCACGGTAAGGTTCAAACCTTCCCACTCCTTGTTTTTGAAAAACTCCCTGATCCTTCTTTCTACGTCCGAAAGGTGGGTGTGCTTTAAGTATGCTTCAAGGTCATATATTAGTCTTTTTGGATTTACGAAAAAGTCTCCGTTTATTATGATCTGCTCCAGGACCTTGCGCTCTGGATCTACCTTTGCAGAGACCCTAAAAGTTCCACCAAGACAGCGGTATATACCAAAAAGAAACTCTGGGTCAGAAGAAGACTTCTTAACCTCATAAACCCACTCTGGGCTTTTGTAGTATTCTTTTCTTTGTTCTAAAAGCTTCTTTTCCTCTTCTGTTAGTTCTCCCCACTCAAACTCAATACCCAGTTCTTCTGAAAGACCTTCCAGTATGGCAGAAAAGACCTCCTCCTTTTCCGGAAGCTTTCCCAAGTATCTTTTTACCCACTCCACTCTGTCCTCTGCAGACTTTATACCCTTTGAGGTTAGCTTTTCTACGGGAATCTGCAAAGACTTTAGCATACGCTCCACGTTAAAGTCCATCAAAATAGTTCCTTGATAAAGAAAGGCATTACCTTCAAAAACTCCACCGGTGCCCGATATTTTTCTACCCTCCACCTCTATGTCGTTCCTTGGTCTAAATTGGGCTGGTATGCCAAGCTTTTGGAGTCCCTTTGCTACTGCGGTGCATATCTTTGCAGTGATCTCCTCAAAGCTTAGGTTTCCAAAGTCTCTTCTGTCCGCTATAACTTCCCATCCTATTTGGGTTTCGTCAAAGTATATGGCACCGCCCCCCGTTATCCTTCTACCCACCTCTATGCCTTCCCTTTGGGTGTATTCAAGTCTAACCTCCTGCTCTACGGACTGATGATAACCTATGAGGACGCACTCGGGCTTAAACTGCAAAAACCTTATGGTATTTAAGATTTTTCCCTCAGACCTTAGCTCAAGCATAATCTGGTCAAGGGCTATGTTCTCGTGCTGTGGCCTTTGGCCTGTATATAAAACCCTCCACATTCTTTGCACCTCCTTAAAGTATTAAGTAAAGTATAAAACCAGTCAGTAATCCTGCAATGACATCGTCCGCCACCACTCCGTGTCCCTTGGGCAATCTTTCAAAAAGACTTATGGGAAAGGGCTTTAAGATATCCAAAACTCTAAAGACCAAAAAGGCAAGAACGATCATTTTTAAAGTGGGCTCAATCCAGAGAAAGGAAAAGAAATAGCCCACTATCTCGTCTATCACCACGCTTTCTGGGTCTTTTTCTCCGGTTAGCTCTAACACATAATCCGCACTTTTTACAGCCAGAAGGTAAAGGGGAATACCCAAGAGCAAGACAAGCCACCACTTAAAGCCAAAAAGGTATGCCAAAGGCACACCTAAAAGGGTTCCCACCGTCCCTGGTCCATAT
>CAZZKD010000277.1:0-2249 GCA_964655095.1 uncultured Thermocrinis sp. | reverse complement strand
GTTTTGGAAAACCAAAGGGTAACTTTGGTTCCCATAGGGCAAGAAAACCTTGAAATAGTTGCAAAAGGAAGGGTGCTGATCTTTGACGGTTGGTCTAAATTTTATCCGCACGACTTTTTACAGCAAAAACTACCAAAACTTAAAGAAGGACAGGTCTTAAAGCCAAAGCAGATCCTTTTGGAAGAAAGACAAACACAACCACCCAAGAGATACACAGAAGGAAGCCTTGTAAAAAAACTGGAAGACTTGGGCATAGGAAGACCATCTACCTACTCCACTATAGTAAAAACCCTAAAGGAAAGGGGTTATGTGGTGGTAGAAAAGGGCGAGCTAAAGCCTACTCCTATAGCCTTTCAGGTGGTGGACTTTCTTATGCAAAACTTTCCAAAGCTCGTAGATTACAGCTATACTGCTAAGATGGAAGAGCTTTTGGATTTGGTAGAAGAAGGTAAAAAGGATTGGAAAGAAACGGTGAGACATCTTTTTAACGAAATCATAGCTGGAAATCTTTACCAAGATAAACTTCTCTAACCTTCTGATTTTCTATTACTTGCCAAGGTTCTCCTTGGGCTAAAATGGTCCCTTCTGAAATAATATACACCCTATCCACCGCCCTTATGGTTTCTCTGACGTTGTGGTCTGTTATAAGAATGCCTATGTCCTGAGCTTTTAGGTTAAGTATTAGCTGTCTTATGTCTGATACCATTATTGGGTCTATGCCTGCAAAAGGTTCGTCAAATAGAATGTATTTGGGTTTTGGTATAAGACAGCGGGCAACTTCTAACCTTCTCTTTTGACCTCCGGACAAGCTCCCCGCCTTTTGATTTCTTAGCTCGTAAAGTCCAAAGTCCGTTAAAAGCTCTTCTGCCCTTGCCAGCTGTCCTTCCCTGCTTTCTTCAAAGAACTCTAAAAAGATAAGCAAGTTCTCCATAACTGTTAGATCTTCAAAAAGCGTATGCTCCTGTGGAAGAAAGGATAAGCCTTCCTTTGCCCTTTTGTGGGCAGGCATGTGTGTTATATCTTTACCTTCCAGCTCTATTTTTCCTTCATCCACCGGCAAAAAGCCCACCAGACAGTTAAAAAGGGTGGTCTTTCCCGCACCGTTGGGACCCAAAAGCCCTACCACCTCTCCCCTTCTTACATAAAGACTAACCCCCTTTAAAACTTCCTTGTCTTTGTATCTTTTCTTTATACCGTCAGCAATAAGTAAGTCCTTCAATATGAATAAATTATATCTTCGTAAGTTTCCCTTTTTCTTATTACCTTAACACTTCCCTTCTCCACTAAAACCTCACAAGCTCTTGGTCTTGCGTTGTATTGGGAGGACATGGCAAAGCCATAAGCTCCCGCAGAAAGCACAGCCAGATAATCTCCCCTTTCAACGTAAGGAATTTCCCTGTCCAAAGCTAAGAAGTCTCCAGTTTCGCATATGGGACCCACCACATCAGTTTTTATGTATTTTGAGTTTCTTTCCACCACAGGTACTATGTGATGATAGGCGGAGTATATGGCAGGCCTGATAAGGTCGTTCATACCCGCATCCACTATCACAAAATGCTTGTGTCCTTTATCCTTTAGAAACTGCACTTGAGTTATCAAGATACCCCCATTCCCCACTATGGACCTTCCGGGCTCTAAAATTATCTGTGCCTTTACGTCTTTCAAGCTTGGCATTATGGCGTGGGCTAAATCTTCTGGCTCTGGGTTTGCCTGATCTGGCTGATACTTTATACCCAAGCCACCACCAAGGTCTAAATACTTTATGTCAAACCCAGACTTGCTTAAATCCCAGTAAAGTTCTACCACCTTTTCCACCGCCTCTATGTAAGGAGAAACGTCCAGTATCTGTGAGCCAATATGACAGTGTATCCCTACTATCTCCAAGTTTTTCAGCTTCCTTGCGTATTCGTACTCCTTCTTTGCCTGCTTTATATCTATGCCAAATTTACTTTTCTTCATACCAGTGGATATGTAAGGATGGGTCTTAGGATCCACGTCCGGATTTACCCTTATGGCTATTCTGACTTTTTTCCCTAAGCTTTGCCCCACATCGTTTAGCACGTCAAGTTCCATAGAGGACTCTACGTTGAACATCAAAATGTCTTGCTTAACCGCAAACTCTATTTCTTGAACTGTCTTTCCCACACCCGCATAGACTATTTTGGAAGGATCCACACCCGCCTTTAAAGCCAAATAAAGCTCACCACCAGAAACTACATCCGCACCAGCTCCTTCCTCCTTAGCTAAGG
>CAZZKD010000276.1:0-5290 GCA_964655095.1 uncultured Thermocrinis sp. | reverse complement strand
AGTGTTTGGCTCGGGACAAAAGAGCACACACTGCTTGCAGTTATACTTTGCACATTCAGCCTCATTTACCTCCGCCACGTAATACATACCTCAACCTACCTCCAATGGATGTTATCGTGTGTAAGCTTCTTCCTCTACCCAACCCCTTTCTTCTGTAATCCTAAATGCCTCCCTTATGCCCTGCATATTCTTTTCAAGCAGTTCCATTTTCTTCTTAAACTTCTTTTCTATTGCACTGTCAAGGGCTGTGGTCCCCCCAGAGGCAACGAAGGTATTACCTAAGAATCTTTCTCTAACCGCTTGCTCTATGTGCTCAAAGCCAACTATCCTAGTTATACCAAAAAAGAGTCCTATCATAGCCATATTCGTTGCAAGCTCCGTGCCCGCTATGTCAAGGGCCACTTTTGTGGCTGGAAACATATAAACCTTAGTGTTGAGCTCCTCAAGGATCTTCCAATCCTCTTCAGGTATTATATCCACGTCTGTATTTATTATAACAGTTCCGTTTTCCTTAAGTCCAGAGTAAAAGGGCATGGTGTAGGACTTTCCGTGAGTTATAACCTGGGGATGGTAGATCATTATCACGTTTGGATAGACCACTTCTCCCACTTCGTAGATGGGCTGATCTGAAACCCTTACGTAAGCTTCCACCGGAGCCATCCTCTTTTCAGACCCAAAGAAGGGAACCAATGTAGCGTATTTCCCCGCCGCAGACATAGCATTTCCAAGAATATGGGCGGAGGTGACGACCCCCTGCCCACCAACACCTGCTATGCGTATGTTATACCTTTTCATGCCTTTACCTCCTCAGGCTTCTTCTCCATCTCTTCAAAGAATTCTTTTACTTCGTCCGTCATCCATTCGTAGAAACCAAAGTCCTGTTTTTCTCTCTTCCTTGCGTCTTCAAGAACCTTTTCTGTGGGTATGGAATATTCTATGTTGCAAGAGGTGTATGCGTGTATGAAGGTTGGTCCAAAATGCCTTGCGGCAAGAATAGCTCTTCTCACTGTCTTTGCAATCCTCTTGGGGTTTGTGGGAGCAAGTTTTGCTACATAGACACAACCTGCTACCTTTGCCAGCTCCACCGCATTTATTTTATCAAACTGTTTACCCTTTGGCGCCATCTTAAGCTGAACACCTTTGGGAGACATTCCACTTTCTTGACCTCCGGTGTTTCCGTAAACTTCATTGTCCACCATTATGGTTGTAAATTTTTCCCTTCTGAACCAAGAGTGCATGGTCATACCAAAGCCTATGTCTATAAGACCCCCATCACCAGCTATGACTACCACGTCTTTGTGTTTGTCTGGGAACCTGATGGTAAGTGCTCTTTTAAGACCAGAAGCCACTGCGTTTGTATCTCCGTAATTTCCATAAACGAAAGGAACCGCTGCCTGAGAAAGGGCAAGCCTTGCACACCCTGCTGTGCCAAGGACAATGGTATCCTCTGGATTGGGCAAAGCTGCATAGAAGACCCTTATGAAGTAAGCCATGAAGCATCCGGCACACATTGGATGCTCTTCTACTAGCTCTTTAAACTGCCCAAGCTGTTGCACATCTATTTGCTTGCCAAACTGCCCATACTGGACCAGGTCCACATAGTCCTTTGGCATGTATCTTTCAAAACCTGGAGAAATCCTTACATATTCCAAGCCCATGATAACACCTCCTTTTGGTTTTTATACTACAACCTTCTTTTCTTTCTTTATACCAAGGGCAGAGTATATCTTCTCCATGATAAGCTCCACTGGCAAAGTCATACCGCCGTACACCCTTGGACCACCTATAACCTTGTCGTTGTCTGGAATAACAGCCTTAATCTCTTTGGCTAACCATCCTACTATGTTGTGCTCTGGAACTATTACAGCCTTTGCCTTTTTAAGTGCTTCCCTTATCTCCTTTTCTGGGAATGGTCTTATGGATTTGACTTTGACAAGGCCAACGTTCAAACCTTCCAGCTGTGAATACCTTACCGCTTCCCTTCCCTGGGCAGCAGCACATCCAGAGGCAACTATAAAAACCTCTGCATCAGGATTTACCACCTCTATGGGACCTCCCAGATACTTATATATATACTTCATAGCTCTTATGTTGGAAGCCCAAATTTCCTGTTGCCACACAGCGTGTATCAGATAGCTCATAAAGTTAGACTTCTGAACTGGTGCATCCCTTTGTATCCTTGCGGGCGGTATTTCGCAGTCGGTGGGTGGAACGGGTGCCTTATATGGGTCCCTTGGGGGTAGCTTCATATCCTCTGGGGTCATATTCACGTAACCCTTTGCGTGAGTAACGAAAAATCCTTCGGTGCAAACTGCTACCGGTATATAAACATCCACCTTTTCGGATATTACAAAACCTGCCAAAGTAAAGTCAAAAACATCCTGCTGATTTTCTGCATGCAGAACTACCATCCCACAGTTTAGAAGGTAAGATATCTCCACGTTGTCTGGCTGTATGGAAAGGGGAGCATTGACTACCCTCGTAAGGACTCCAAGTACTGCAGGTATTCTGTGCCCAGGCCAAGAGGCTATTGCTTCAATACCTCTTAAAAGACCAGGTCCTGAGGTAGCAGAAAAGGCCCTTGCACCACCTCTCACTGCACCAGCTATGGCAGACATAGCACCGTATTCCTCTTCTGCCCTGTAGTAGTCCTTAAGATAGCCCTGAGCCCATATATCTCCTACCAAGTGCATAACTTCAGACTGAGGGGTAATGGGATAGGCTATAGCTATATCCACATTGGCACGTTTGACTGCCTCTGCCATAGCCTGCGCTCCTGTTATAAACTTGCGCTCCCTTGGAGCCTCCAAAAGAAGATAATCTGCATCTACAACTTTTTGTTCTGGCATGGTTTCACCTCCAATTTTATTCGCTCTCTTCTACGCTTTCGCCTTTTTTAGGCATTAGAAGGTATAGGTATTCCCCATAATCCAAGGGAGAGATATTTTCGTAGTTTTCAGGGGGCAAGGATGGATTTTCTGGAGGAAGCTTGGGTTCCCACTCTATACCAAGCTCTTTCCTCACTTGCACAAGCACATCCCTGAACTTTCTTATCTCTTCCGCATGCACATCCCTTAGAGAGACCATAGCGTCTTCGTGACCCATTTCTGCACACAAGGCTATTGTAAAACAGTTAGTTCCTGCTCTTATCATCCTAAGAGAAAGGTTCGCGTAATGACAATGAACTCCCACAAAAATACAAGCTTCTATCTTATTGTGAAGTATGGTAAGGTTTGGATGGTTTGGATTTATTTCCGCCTCTGGGTCTATCTTTGGATACTTAGGTCTGTAGTCTGGCATAGGAATAATTCTGCAATTGGGAATTTCCATTGCAAGCTCCAACACAGCCTTAGCCTTTTCCATAGCTGATGCGTTCCATCCCCACAGAACTAAGGGTCCAGGGAATATGGTAGGGTTTCTGCGTGTGAGCATAGCCTTTGCTGCTTCCTTCATAGCCACTTCTTCGTCCACTATCTGTCCGTATAACAGAGCTTTACCTGGTGGAGGTAATTCTACTTCTTCAAAGGCAGCTGGGATGGGCATATAACCAAAAGGTCCAGGTACAACTTGCATAGGCATTTCTTTACCTCCTTCTTCTCGGATTATCAAAAAATTAGCATATACTGAAAAGCTGTCAAGAGTAAATAGTATGATTTTTATCATACTTTTTTGCAAAATGCCCTTTTACGGGCTAAAATTCGGCTCAGGGATGTATATACGATTATTCTCCATCCTTTACTCCTAGCTCCTTCATTTTCTTTCTTCTTATCTCTTCATACTTAGGGTCTATTTTCTTGTAGAGGAAATTGGAGATGAACACTATGATCAGAAGGAGTGGTATACTGATTATTACCAGCAGGATCAGCAGTTTAACTATGAATAGGACCCAACCAAGCAAACTATCCATCGCTTACTACTAAATTTATAAGCTTGTCTTTCACATAAACAACCTTCACTATCCTCTTATCTTTTATGAGTTTTTTTATCCTCTCGTTTGCTATGACCGCATCTTTTGCCACGTGCTCTTGTGCTCCCACGGGCAACCTTATATGGCCTCTCAGTTTTCCGTTTATCTGCACTGGGATTTCAACTTCTTCCACTTTGAGAGCTTCCTCGTCTGGCTCTGGGAATGGATAGTGCATAAGTAGCTTTTCATATCCCAGTCTGCTCCACAGCTCCTCGCATATGTGGGGTGTAATTGGATACAGCATGAAAAGAACCATCTCTAAGCCTTCTCTTAAGACTTTGTAATCTTCATCTTTCTCCGGCTTGAAATCCTGAATTGCATTCATCAGCTCCATGATGCTGGCTATAGCAGTGTTGAAAGAGAGCTCTTCCATGTCCTGAAGGTATTTTTTCAAAGTTTGGTGGGCTTTCCTTCTAATTTCCTTCGCCTTTCCATGAACGTGGGCAAGTTCTTCTTTTGAATATGTTAAGCTCTTTATATCCTCAAGCTTTTCGTGAAAAAAATTCCAAAGCCTTCTCAGAAATCTGTGGGCTCCTTGAACTCCTTCATCTGTCCATTCAAAGTCTTTCTCCACTGGTCCAGCAAACAGTATGTAAAGCCTTATAGTATCTGCGCCAAAGTTCTGCACCGCAGATTCAGGGTCTACAGTGTTAGCCTTTGATTTGGACATCTTAGCAGGCTCTCCTATCCTATTCTCCACTTGTTTTATTAACCCTTCATCGTAAATACCTAGTTTTTCAAGAAGAAATTTGAAGTTGTCTCCCAGCGATAGCTTGTTCTCCTTTAAAAACTCCAATATCTGCATAATATCTATTTTAGACCATTTAAAATTCTTAGCATGCTCAGGATCGCCTTACCAAAGGGAAGGCTTTTTGAAGAAAGCGTTAAGTTTTTGAAAAGCAGGGGGATTATCCAAAGCACTTTTGAAGAAGGGAGAAAGCTCCAGGTTCAGGTTGAAGACTACGAGTTTTTACTGGTAAAACCCTTTGACGTGCCAGTTTATGTGGAGAATGGGGTAGCGGATTTAGGAGTGGTGGGTTATGACGTGCTTTTGGAAAGAGAGCCGGACGTTTATGAGCTATTTGACCTGGGTGTTGGCTTTTGCCGGTTGGTGGTGGCAGGAAGGCAGGAAAAATACGACTACTATAAGACTTCTTCCTGTTTAAGAGTTGCGACAAAGTATTCAAGGATAACAAAAAACTTTTTTTTGGAAAAGGGCATAAAGGCTAAGGTAATACACCTAAATGGGTCTGTAGAGCTTGCCCCCCTTCTTAACTTATCTGATGCCATAGTTGATTTGGTGCAAACCGGAAGAACCTTAAA
>CAZZKD010000275.1:0-2530 GCA_964655095.1 uncultured Thermocrinis sp. | reverse complement strand
GTTAAGGAAAAATGGGACGGCACCCCAGAGTAGGATGCCAAGTATAAAAAGTCCCCTGCTTTCTGAAAACACAAAGTAAGGATAGGTGAGTGTAAAGAGAACACCTAAGGTCAGAGCTTTAAAGCCAAGTCTGTCAAAGATGTGGCCAAACCAAACATGAGCGGGATTTCCCAGTCCTGAAATTCCAGTTCAATTTTTGCGTGGTAAGCGACTAAGCTAAAAGGAACAAAGTAAACCCTACAGATCCGGTAAATTCTGCAAACCCTGAAAAGAATCCTACCAAAAGGGGAGAGGCAGAAAGCACAGCTAAGTAGGGACCAAGAATACTTCTTCCGCCTTCGTAGGTAAAGTCGGAAAATAGACTAACCAGACCCATCAAAAATATGAACCTGTAAGCTCTATCCAATGTCCAGCTCTTCACTTTCTACCTCACCCAAAACTTCCAGCTCCGGCAGGTGTTTCTTTATGTTCTCTAAAACTTCTAATGTTCTTTGATAAGTGTGAGGAGTGGCAATAAGGTAAATATGATCCCCCTTTTTCTCCTTTGTTCTAACTATAGCATTCCTACCAGAGCCGTCCATCAATGCCGTAAATAGACCTATTTTTGATACAGGGACCCTAAGAAGGATTATCCTTGCCTTTATCTCTTTCATAGCTGATTATCTTGGCATTGAAAAGGGTCTTTATGGTTTTTACACTTTCGGGCAGTTCTTCCTTTTTCTCCTCTTCTTCTACTAAAAACTCAAGGAAAGGAAATTTAGCCTTCAACTTATCAATCTCCAAGCTTTTAAACTCTTTTTTTCCTACTTTTATGAATATCTTTCCTTCCTTCTCTTCCCAAGGTAATCTTCTTAGCATTTCAAAATCTATCTTTTTTAAATTGTTTTGGAGTATTTGCCAGAGAGTTTCCTTTTGACTTTCTGTTTGTGTTTCCTGGGCTATTTGCACTTCCTGAGGCTTATCTGCAATCTTTTCCCCCTCTCTTAGTACTCTGATAAGCTCTTCTATGGGTAAAATATTTTTTATTATTGAACTTCTTATGATTGCTATCTCGCATGCTCTGAAAAGGTCCATCGTCCTGGATTCTATCCGTGCTGTGGTTATTAATTTTTCCAAATACAACAGAGCGTTTAAGCTGATAGGTGTTTCTCTGTGAAAAGGTTCCACTTGCATCACCTTTTCTGGCTCTTTCAAACTTTTATAGAGTATTAGATCTCTAACCTCCTCTTCTACAGAGTCCCAGAATACAGACAGGCTATAACCCTTGTCCCTTAAATCCCTCAAAAATCCTAGCGCGTTGTCTGTATCTCCAGAAAGCAGAAGTTTTATAAATTCCCTAACCTTTTCCTGGGAAAGAATACCCAAGAATTCTTCAATGATTTGTTCGTTTACCTTTCCTTCCCCAAAGGTAGCAGCTTGATCAAGCAAAGATACTGCATCCCTCATTCCTCCGTCGCTTACCCGAGCTATGGTAAAAAGCGCCTTCTCTTCACAGTGTAGATTTTCCTTCTCGCATATAAATTTTAGATAACTAACTATGTCTTCTTCCTTTAGCTTGCTGAAAATTATGCGCTGGCAACGGGAAAGGATAGTGGGAATTATTTTTTCGTATTCTGTGGTGCAAAGGATAAAAACTGTTCTTGGTGGGGGTTCTTCAAGGGTTTTTAAAAGAGCGTTGAAAGCCTCCTTAGTTAGCATATGGGCTTCGTCTAGTATATACACCTTATACTTGCCTTTTATGGGAGTGTAAGAAACGGCATCTCTAAGGTTCCTTATATCGTCTATTCCTCTGTTGGAGGCGGCGTCAATCTCTATAAGATCTGGAAAAGCTCCCCTTTCTATGGCTACGCAATTTTCACACTCTCCACACGGTTCTCCATCCACTGGTTTAAGACAGTTTATAGCCCTTGTTAAAATCCTTGCGGTGGTGGTTTTCCCGGTTCCCCTTGAACCGGCAAAAATGTAAGCGTGGGCCACTTTGTTGAGCCTTACAGCGTTCAGTAAAACTTTGCTGGCAACATCCTGTCCCACCAATTCAGAAAACTTCTTTGGTCTATACTTCCTAGCAAAAGGGACATACATGATTAATTTAGATTATAAGCTTACCGAAGTTTTAGGGTAGTAAAAAGCACTCCCCTTTCCATGTATCCCAGCCTCTCAACCACTCTTCCGTAGGGATCAATAACCGCTGTATCTCCCGAGTTATTTACCCACACTACAAACTTTTTAAACCTTAAAGATGCCCACTGGGCAAACCTAAAATGCTGAAAGGTGCAATCGCTATCTTTGAACCATCCATCGTTTGTAAGGACAACGATGATGTTAGCAGTCTTTGCCAGCTTTTCCATAAAGCTGTAGTGAGCTATTTCAAAACATATAGAAACCGCCATTTGGAATTGCTTGTAGCTTATGGTTTTTATCCTTTGCCCTGGGTTATAGTCAATGCCCCCTATGGATTGGAAAATGTCTTTTAAAAACTCAAAGGGTCTTGGTATAAATTCTCCCACAGGCATAAGTTTTACCTTGTCGT
>CAZZKD010000274.1:0-2319 GCA_964655095.1 uncultured Thermocrinis sp. | reverse complement strand
AAAGTAGGGGTTCCCATAAAGACTATGTTCATTCTTTTACAAATTCCAAGAAAACGTCTTGCTGAAAGGTCTTCAGTTCCCTAAGCCTTAGCTTTATGCCATCCTCTACCTTTCTTATACCAAGGTCCCCTATTCTTACTCCCTCTCCAAGGATGATGGGTGCCACAAAGACGCATAGCCTGTCAAAAAGTCTATTTTCTAAAAAACTTGTTAAAGTCTTGGCTCCTCCCTCCACCAACAGATGCATTACTTCTTTAAAGTAAAGTTCTCTTAAAACTTCTTTAAGGTTGAGCAGACCGTTTTCGTGCTCTGCCAGTAGAACTTCCACTCCTTCCTCTTCTAAAGCTTGGATCTTTTCTTTGTCTTCCACAGCGGTTATAACGATAGTCTTTGCTTCTTTGTCTTTTATAAGATTGCAGTCCATCGGGATCTTTAATTTTGGATCCAACACTATTCTAAGCGGATTTTTTTCCCACTTAAAGGCTCGCACCGTAAGCTTAGGGTTGTCCCTAAGGACTGTGTTTATTCCAACAAGCACCGCAGAGGCTTCAGCGCGCAGTTTGTGGGCGTAGTTTCTGCTTTCTTCTGAGCTTATCCATTTGCTTTGGTAGTCCTTTGTTGCTAAGGAACCATCCAAGCTTTGGGCAAACTTCAAAGTTACGTAAGGTCTTTTTTGGGTGATGTAGGTAAAAAAGTCTTCGTTTATCCTTTTGGCTTGGTCTTCTAAGACACCTACCTTAACCTCTATCCCTGCCTGCCTTAGGCGTTCTACTCCTTTTCCGGAAACCAACGGGTTTGGGTCCAAGACAGCTATAACCACTCTTTTAACCCCTGCCTTGATGATGGCGTCTGTGCAAGGTGGAGTGCGTCCGTAATGGACGCAAGGTTCTAAGGTAACGTAAAGGGTAGAGCCCTTTGCAGAATCTCCTGCGATCGCAAGAGCCTTAGCCTCAGCATGAGGCATTCCAGCCCTTTCATGATTGGCTTTGGCTATAATCTTGCCATCTTTGACTATCACACATCCAACGGTTGGGTTTGGGTGTGTTAAGCCCTTCCTTTCTTTGGCCAGCTCTAAGGCCAATCCCATAAAGTAAGCATCATCCATCAAAGGGATTCTTCCATAATTTCTTTCATTAGCTTTTCTACTTCCTCCGCCACTGGTTTTAATTCTGGTTCGTTATACATGTCAAGCATTGCAGTAGGTGCTATGGTGCTAACTACTGTTTTGTTGTCCCTTTGAAAGATAGCAATTCTACAGGGCATGGCGGTGGATATGAAGGCGTTTTTTGACAGCACCTGGCTTGCGTGCTTTGGAGAGCAAACTTCCACTATTATGCACTCGTAGTCTATAGGCACACCTTTGTTTTTTAGAATGTTAGAAACTTCATGCACAGACATAACGCCAAAGCCCTTTGCCTTAGCCTTCTCTTCTATAGCCTGTCTTACCTCTTGCACACTTTTCTCTGTTTCAAAGTTTATCAACATGCTTATACCTCCTCCTAAGGTCTTCTAAAAGCTTAGGATAAATTATATTCAAAGCGTCGTCTATTGCAAAACGTCTGCCAATATCCCCTTCCGCACCGGAGGGAAGAGAGTAAGAAACTTTCGCACCGTAGTTTTTTTCTTCACCTTTAAATTTGAGCTTAAAGGAAAGGTTCAGTTCATAAACATTTACCCTTTGAGAAGGAGAGATGCCTGCGGGATTTTCCTTTAATTCCAAAACCGCCACATTCACCTCTTGAGTGCCCTCTTTACAACCAAGTTTTGCTCCTGCTTGCAAAAAAGCCCTCTCTACCGTATTTCTCAACGCATGGGTTAGGTATGGTTCAGGAAAAGGATTGTTAAGCTGTTTTATGCAGACCTCCGCACCAAAGCTAATGCTCAAAAGTAAAAGTTTAAGTATTAACCCTTGCTGGATGCGGATTGTTTTGCCCTCCACCTTAGGTATTCTTCTATAAACGGGTCTATGTCCCCGTCCATTACTCTTTGCACATCACCCACTTCTAAGCCTGTCCTTAGATCCTTTACCATTTGGTAGGGTTGAAATACATAGGACCTTATCTGGTATCCCCAACCTATCTCAGTTTTCTCACCTTCCAAAGCCCTCCTTTTTTCTTCCAGCTTCTGAAGTTCCAACTGATAGAGTTTAGCCTTCAAAAGCTCCAAAGCCTTCATTCTGTTTTGATACTGAGATCTTTCCTGCTGGCAGGAAACCACAATACCAGTGGGTTTGTGCCTTATTCTAACTGCGGTATCTGTCTTATTTACGTACTGGCCACCTGCTCCGCTGGCTCTAAAGGTTTCCATCTCCAAATCCTC
>CAZZKD010000273.1:0-1605 GCA_964655095.1 uncultured Thermocrinis sp. | reverse complement strand
CAAAAAGAGAGGCTAAAAAAGCTATAATGTAGCTTTCCATGTTGATTTTTTTGAGTTTGAGGCAACGGGCGGATTCGAACCGCCGTAAAAGGGATTTGCAGTCCCTCGCCTAGCCGCTCGGCCACGTTGCCGTTAAAAGCGGGCGACGGGACTCGAACCCGCGACCTGCTGCATGGCAAGCAGCCGCTCCACCTCTGAGCTACGCCCGCTGATATATAATATTATACTACTTACTCCACGTTTGCTACCTGCTGTTTTAGTCTGTCTATCTCAACCTTTATATCCACCGTCCACTTAGATAGTTCTGGCATCTTGTTCCCAAGGGTGTTTATCTCTCTGTGCATTTCCTGTAGCAAAAAGTCCAACCTTTTTCCCACCTCTTCCTCCAACTCTAAGAGACTTTCAAACCTCTCAAGATGAACTCTAAACCTAGTTAATTCTTCTTCTATATCCATCCTTGAGAGCAAAAACACTATTTCGTTCAGGACTGTAGTATTTGATTCCGAAAGGCCTAGCTCCTTAGCCCTTTCTAAAACCTTTTCCTTTAGCCTTTCTAAGATCTCTTCCTTTTTTTGCAAAATATGGGATAAGTGCGCTTTTATAACCTCTATTCTCCCCCTTAGATCTTCTTTGAGTTTTTTACCCTCTTCCTCTCTGCTTTTGAGCAACTCCTTTATAGCCTGAAGGGTTGACTGATATATTAGAGATTTTATTTCCTCCATCAGCTCTTCCTCTTTTCTCTCAGCATATCTTAAGGATGCATAAAAAGCCATGTCATCCGATAGATTTATGTTTAGTTCCTGGGCTAAAGATTTAAAACTCTGAAAGGTTCTCACCAAATTCTGAAAATCTAAAGGAGTTTTTTCCAACTTAGGCTCAAACTGGATTATCAGACTAACTGTTCCTCTTCTGATGTAATCCTTTACAAGGTTTCTTATATCAAGTTCAAATTCGTAAAGGTTTATGTTTGATTTTATTGAGATTTCAAGTCCTTTTGAATTGAGAGTTTTGATGAATACAACTGCTCTCCAATTCTCATTTTCTAATACCCCCTTTCCCACTCCAGTCATACTGCGCACTCTTAACCCCCACCATATTCAGCACTCTCAGAGTTCCCCTCTGCATGGACAAATGTTCCATGCACACTCACCCTTGAGGGTGAGCCCTGCCGAGGGTTTAGGAACTCCTCAAGATAATCCCTAAAATAGGGATTGCTCTTAAGAAGTCCCAAGGGAGCACTCCAACACCCTTTAAATCTCTCAAGATATTGCTTTAACAACACCTTGAGGACTTTCTTTTTCGGCAGGTTTGCAAAGAAAAACTCCTTCAGAGAACTTCTCCGAAGGAGGTTCCTGCTTGCATTTACCTGAGCATTTACCTTCCTACCACAAGCCTTACATTCAAATGTGTGAGTGTCTTTTCTGTTTTTGCTATCTACATATCCACAAAAACTACACTCCTGACTACTATACGCAGGATTAACTTCAACAACTTCAATTCCGTAAAGCTCTCTAAGTCTCTCTAACTTCTCTTTCACAAACCTTTTACCAAAGTTCTGAATAAGCCTGTTCATTCGTCTTGAAAGTTCAGGTGAGCGAAAGTCAA
>CAZZKD010000272.1:0-3375 GCA_964655095.1 uncultured Thermocrinis sp. | reverse complement strand
AACGCAAAGGCTCAGACACAGATACACACCCACATGTGCTACTCGGAGTTTAACGAGGTTATAGAGTATATTCACCAGATGGACTTTGATGTTATATCCATAGAGGCGTCCCGCAGTAAAGGAGAGATAATATCCGCCTTTGAGAACGTAAAAGGTTGGGACAGACAGATAGGTATAGGAGTTTATGATATTCACTCTCCCGCTATTCCAGACAAGCAGAGTATAAGACAGGTACTGGAAAGGTCTATGAAGGTTTTACCAGTGGAGCTTCTGTGGGTAAATCCAGACTGTGGGCTAAAGACCAGAAGATGGGAAGAGGTAGTGCCTTCTCTCAAAAACATGGTGGAAGTTGCGCAAGAGCTAAGAGGGGAGCTGGTAGGCGTTCAGTAAAGATAAACTACTTCGTTCATCTGGAAGATCTTGCCTACCACTGCTGGGGATATTCTCTCTTCTAAGCTGTTTAGGAGATCATCTCCCGATCTTTTTAGCTGGTAATTTGTGGTTATTAAGGTGCTAAGCTGATAGTTGTACCTGTATGTGATAATAAGTGAGATTGTTTCCACACTCCAATCGGAGAGCCTTTCACTGCCTAAGTCATCCAATACAAGAACGGGCACATTCATGAGGAATTTTAAAAACCTGCTATATTTGTCTTCCTCATTGTTCATGTAGAATCTGAGCTGGAATAGCATTTCTTTTGTATCAAAGAAAAAGCCTCTTACCCTTTTCTCCCTATATAGGGCTTTCAAAACGCCTACCATCAAGTGGGTTTTACCCATCTGCGTAGGACCAACTAAGGTAATACCTTTCCCTTCCTCTGGGTTAAAGTTATGAACGAATTCTTTACATACTTCGTATGCTCTCTGCTGAGGGGCAGAAATAGGCTGGTAATTGTCAAGCTCGGCAGTCCAAAACTTTTTTGGAATGTTCAGCCTGCTTTGAAAGTCTTCTTGCCGAAATCTGCAAGCGCATATTTCCACTACCTTTCCTTTATCCACAAAACCAGTGCCTTTGCAAACTGGACAATTCTTGTCTATCACCTTAGAATAATAATATATATCTGGAGGGGTTATGAAATTAAGGGTGATCTTAACTTTACTTGCGGTTTTTTTAACCTCCTGCACGCCTACTGTGAGGAATACCCTTTTATCAAAGAACAACAACGTAGAGTTGGTAAAAAAAGGTGATTTTGGATTTTCTGAAGAAGAAGAAAGATTTATAGAGCAAGAAGCCAGAACTTTCAACATTAATATTCCAGATAGGCAAGAGATAATGCGATTCGTAAATTATTTCTTAGCAAACAAGCAAGAATTTGAGAGGATGATGCAAAGAGCCAACTATTACATGCCAGTTATAAAACCTATCCTTCAAAAACACAACCTTCCAGAAGAACTTGCTCTTTTGCCTGCAATAGAAAGTGCTTTTAATCCTTTTGCGGTTTCACGCGCCGGTGCGGCTGGTCTATGGCAATTTATTCCATCCACTGGAAGAAGATATGGTCTTAGGATAGATCAGGATGTGGATGAGAGGTTTGATGTTATCAAATCTACAGAATCGGCCGCGCTTTACTTGAAGGATCTGTATGAAATGTTTAAGAGTTGGGAGCTGGCTCTTGCGGCGTACAACTGTGGAGAAAACTGCATAATGAGAAGAACGGGTGGTGTGGACTTTTGGCTAACTCAAGGCTCCCTACCAGCAGAGACCAGGAACTATGTACCCGCATTTTTTGCGGTGCTACTTTTGGCAAGATATCCAGAGAAATATGGGCTGAGCTTAAACGTCCAGGGTTTAAACCTTACGGCGGAGAAATTAGAAGAAGAGACAACAGTTGAAAAGGTTATAAAAAGAGTAAACGTGAGAGAAAGTGTCTTTAGAGACTTAAACCCCCATATAAGAGGAGATCGTATCCCCCCTGGAGTTCATATTTACATTCCAAAGGATCATTTAGTCCTTTCAGAAGAAGGCTTTATAAGACTTGAGAACGGTGCTAAGCTTATTATAAGGTGATGCAGTGGTTAGAAGAAGAGCTAAGAAGAATACAAGAACAGCGTCTTTTCCGAAAAAGAAAGCTTAGAGAAAGTTTAAAGGATTTCTGTTCTAACGATTACCTTGCTCTGAAGGACCATCCTGAAGTGAAGGAAGAAGTAATAAAAACTGTAAGGGATTACGGATTGGGTAGTGGAGCCTCTGCCTTAGTTTCTGGATATACAAAACAGCACAAGGCATTAGAGGAAAAGCTTTCCAGCTTTAAAGAAGTCCCCTCCTGCCTTCTTTTTGGTTCTGGATACCTTGCAAACATAGGAACCATACCCACCTTAGCCTCCGAAGGAGATCTTATACTCAGCGATCAGCTAAACCATGCATCCATAATAGATGCCTGTAGGTTGTCAAAGGCTAAGGTTTTGGTCTTTCCTCACTTGGATTATCAGAATGCTGAGGAGCTTTTAAAAGAAAACAGAAAGCATTACAGAAGGTGTATTATAGTCTCAGACAGCGTCTTTAGCATGGATGGTGATGTAGCGCACCTTCCCACTTTACTAAGATTAGCGGATGAATACGATTGTTTGCTCTTTTTAGATGAGGCGCATGCTACGGGCATACTTGGACAAAGGGGAAAAGGTATCTTTGAAGAGTTTAACCTAAGATGGCAGGAAAAAGTGATTTTGATGGGAACACTGTCCAAAGCTGTTGGCTCTTATGGTGCTTTTGTTTGCGGTTCAGAGAAATTGATTGAATACTTAATAAACAAGGCAAGAAGTTTTATTTTTTCCACATCATTACCGCCTGCAGTTTGCGCAGGTGCTAAAAAGGCTATTGAGATTGTAGAGCGTGAACCATGGAGGGTTCAGAGTGTGAAAAACCTGGCAGAGAGCATCTACAAAGAACTATCAAAAATTGGGTTTTCTGTAAAATTTCATCACACACCCATCTTACCCATTATGCTATACTCAGAAGAGAAGGCTATTAGCCTGTCTGAGGCACTTTTTGAAAAAGGTGTGCTTTTGCAAGCCATCAGATATCCAACAGTGCCAAAGGGAGAAGCAAGGCTCAGACTTACAGCAAGTCTCAGATACACAGAGGAAGACTTAGAGTTTTTATATACTACTTTAAAGAACCGTTCCATTTTTCCTTAATCATACTTATACACGTTGAGTGAGAAATTGGTAATGAGTTGCCTTATTAGAAAGCCCTTTGGAGGGCAGGGATTTATAAGTTAGGTAATTTCTCACCCAGCGTGTAAGTAAGTTTATAATTTTCTCTTTATGAAAGACATCAAGGAATACAACCACTTAGAAGTTGAGAGTAAACACTCTCAAAGGTGGCTATCCTTAGCCATATACCACAGTCCAAAGCCTAATCCAAAGAATAGATTTT
>CAZZKD010000271.1:0-3138 GCA_964655095.1 uncultured Thermocrinis sp. | reverse complement strand
ACTAAAAAGAAAAGAAAATATTAATTTAGAGGAAACAGATTACAAACCTTCAATACCTGATATAAAACCAAAGTTAGACCCTAAAAAAATAAATTTTAAACATGAAGCGCTATATAAGGTCGTTGGTATAGTAGATGAAGGTACGATAAAGCTTGACAATGGGCTTTTCGTCAAGTTTTTGGGTATTGAAATAACTAACAAAGAAAAAGCTATGAACTACATTAAAAACTACCTTTTGAATAAAAAAGTTATGCTTAAAGTTGAAAATAATTCAGTTTTAAATGAAAATGAAGTTTCAGCCTATGTGTATATGAAAAACAAAATTTTTGTCAATGCCTATCTTATAAAATCTGGTATAGCACGGGCTAGCAGAACGCAGGAATACAGATTAAAAGAAAAGTTTATTAAGTTAGAAAAGGAAAGAGAATATGTCAAAGGAATGGATACTTAACATAGCAACTAATAGATGGGGGTTGAATAAAAAAGAAAGAGTAGGACCTGTTTCTGAATGGATAAGAGAATGCAACCCAAAAAATATTGAAGAGTGGAAAGAATGTTATTTTAATAAGTTAAAAGAATTTCTTTCTGGAAAAGGAATTAACTTTGAACCTGATAAATATCTTAAATACCTTGGGGAAAGACTTTATACAAAAATTACAGAAGTGATAAGAGCAGAAATAGAAGGAATTTCAGAAGAAGATTGTATAAATTATATTTATAATCTTGTGATAAACAGGACGTTCCAAGGTTATCAAGCAGAAATCAATACAATCTATAAACTCCTACAAAAAGAACTAAGCGTAGATATAAAACCAGCTCCAGACAAGTGGGACAGAATTTACAATATAGATTTCTATATCGAGACAAATGGGAAATATATAGGTTTGCAAATAAAACCAATCACATACAATCAAATGCCAGAAATACACAAGTGGAAAGAGTGGCTAAGTAAAACACATCAAGATTTTGAAAGGAAATATGGAGGGAGAGTGTTTATAATTTTTTCAACTAAAAAAGGTGGCAAAAAGGAGATATATAATAAAGAAGTAATAAAGGAAATAGTAAGTGAAATAGCCAAGTTAAAGGAGTTAAATAAGGACACTGATATAGAGTAGAATGTGCAAAATTGAAGATGCTATAATATTACAACATGAAACAAGAGGACATCATTGCCAGAAGCAAGGCTATTGAAATCGTAGGCGAGATACAAAGATGTTCAGAAGGTGAGAACTCAAAGTTTTACTGCTTGCCTGTGAAGATAATCTTTGACAACGGAGAAGAAAAGGAATACTTACTAAAAGCCCACGGAGAACCAAAGACGCTTTATGACTTTATAGAAAACAAAAAGGGGCTAAGGGATAGGATGGAAAAGTCCTTTGTGCTTCTCAAAAACGGGGAGATACTTTACGGAAGCTATCTTTCACAGTAAGGATATCCTTTTCTATCTGCTTTAGCAGTTCTTCCTTTGAGGGAAATTTTCTCTCTTCCCTTATAAAGCTTAGAAATTCCACTTTTATTTTCTTACCCCTTAAGTTGCCCTTGAAGTCTAAGAGATGAACCTCAAGCACCTTTGTCTTTCCATCAAAGGTAGGCCTGTAGCCGTAGTTTGCAACGCCTAAGTACTGATCCTCTACCTTGACTGCATACACTCCTTCCTTAAGACATAAATTTTCTGTCCCACCAAGGTTTGCAGTAGGATAGCCTAGCATGCTTCCCCTACCAGAGCCTCTTACTACCTTTCTTCTTATAAAATACTTTTCTCCTAAGTATTCAAAAGCTTCTTCTAACCTCCCACTGTGCAAAAGTCTTCTGATGTAAGTGCTACTTATGAGGTGTCCATTCTTATAAAACGGTTCTGCAGTTTCCACCTCAAAACCCAACTTTTGTCCAAATTCCTTGGCCAGCTCCACCTCCCCCTCTTTTTTGTAGCCAAACCTCCAGTCATAACCCACCAGAAGGTATTTACACTTTAACCTTTCGTAGATGATATCCCTCAAAAAGTCCTCCGCCCTAACCTTAGAAAATTCTTTATCAAAATGTATATAAACCACCATATCTACACCAAGCCTTAGTATTCTTTCTGCCCTTTCCAGAGGATCTGTTAACTCGCAGGGTTGCTGGCTTGGTGACAGAGTCTTTGAAGGATGAGGATGAAAACTCAGAACGCAAGATTTAAGATTCCTTTTTTTTGCATTCTCCACAAGTCTTTCTATTAAATATCTATGCCCAAGGTGCACACCGTCAAAAACACCTACCGTAATTGCCCAATAGCCATATAACTTATCAACACACTCAAAATCTCTTAAACATTTAGAGTTGATGTTAAGAGAAACTACTTTTTCCATAGCTTGAGCACTTTTTCCCAAAAGCTGACTTCCTGGCTTACTTGCACCTTTTCCTCTACCACAAATCTATCAAGGTAATCATCTAAAAGGATAAATCTATCGCAGATCTTTCTTAGAAGATAGGAGCTTGTCTTCTTAAAGGATGCGTTTTCTACCCTTTTGCCTAGGCTTTGGACTTCTCCTACTGTGTAAGAAAAATCGCTATCTCCACTTACCAAGATAACAGTATCGTACGCATTTTTGTAAGCAAGGCTTAGCATGTCGGTAGCTAACATTATATCCACCTCTTTCTCTATAAACTCTCCACTGGGAAGTCTTTTTAGGTTTGCAGTCTTAACTTTTATACCTTGCAGTGATAGTTCTTCTAAGAACCTTCTTTGTCTTAAAAAGCTTTCCCACTCGGGCGTGTGCTTTTTTAAATCTCTCTCCTGCGGTATTGCTCCATAAAAATAAGCTCTTACAAGTCTTCTATCCTCTTTTAAGAATTCTATAAGTTTTGTGTAGTCTATTTTTATATTCAGGTATTTTATTGCGTGGAAAAGATTAGAACCATCTATGAATATAACTAACCTTTCCATACAGAAAGTTTATATCCGCCACCTCAAAAAAGCTCCCATACCATCTAACCTCTTTTGGAGATCTTCTCTAATTATGATCTCTACACTTGCTCTTTCCTCTAAAGCGAGCTCTATTATCTCATCCGTTATGTCCTCCACTGGATAGGCAACCTCTCCCTCCATAGGGCATTCAGGCTTTAAGGTAGGCAGATGAGATTCTGAACAGTAATATCCAG
>CAZZKD010000270.1:0-7051 GCA_964655095.1 uncultured Thermocrinis sp. | reverse complement strand
GCTAACCACAGGACACCAATTGGTAAAGGCCGATTGAATCTGATTGACAGCCATAAAGGCTATAAAAGCCTTCCAGAACCAATGTATGTCCGAACCAACTATAGCTACAAGCCAGACAAATAAAAGAACAACTCCAGAAGTAAGCCTTAAAGCTCTGTCCATAGTCAGTGTCATCTTCTACCTCCTTTAGTTTATTAGTATATTCTAATAATCTAATACATAACCATAACTTTTTCAATCCACCTTAACAGTTTCTTAACCTTGCAAACATATTATTAAGCTACAAGATGAGATATGCGATAGTAGAGCTACACGATGTTTCTCCATTCTACAAAGAGGAAGTTTATAACGCAATAGAGTTTTTGGAAAAGCTTGGTATTGAAAAATTTTCACTTCTTCTTATCCCCAACTTCAGAGGAGAGTATGCCATAAACAGGTATGTCCCTTTCCTGAGCTTTATTGAGAAAACCAAACAGGAGATAATAATGCACGGCTATACGCATACGGGCAAGAAAAGAATACAGCATCTTCTTTACACTTACGGAGAGGGCGAGTTTGGGGAGGGGGACTTAGAAGAAACCTATCGGAAATTAGAAAAAGCTGTGGAGATATTCCAAGCTATGCAATTGGATACGAAGGTATTTGTGCCACCGGCTTGGATAGGAAGCCCTTGGCTTGATGACTTGCTGTATTCCTTTGGCTTTTTAGGGGTAGGCTACAGAGGAAAAATAAGGAATTTACAGAGTGGGGAAGATATAAAATCTCCCGTATTGACCTTCAGCAACAGGCATGGACTCTCTTACATCAGCATAAAAACTGTGCCCATACTCTTTAAGCTCTTTGATAGGTATCCTGTCCTAAGACTTGCGTTGCACACCGCCGATTTTAGAGACAGAAGAAAAATAGCCCTATGGAGGCTAATACTAACCAAAACTAAAAAAGAAAGGAGGTTAATAAGCTATGGGGAACTACTTAGCAAAAGCAGATCTTCACCTTCATTCCAAGGCGTCCAACCTACCGGGAGGTTGGTTCAGTCAGTTAATTAATTGTCCTGAAAGCTTTACAGAACCTCAAGAAATATACAAAAGGCTCAAAGAAAGGGGAATGACCTACATTACTATAACAGACCACAACACCATAGACGGTGTTTTGGAAATAGCCCACCTTCCGGAAGTGTTCGTAAGCTGTGAATACACCGTTTCGTTCCCAGAGGAAAAGGCAAAAATCCATGTGCTTGTTTATGGAATAGATGAGAAGATACATCAAGATCTAATGAAGCTTAGAG
Organism: uncultured Thermocrinis sp.; assembly: GCA_964655095.1. Taxonomy (GTDB): domain Bacteria; phylum Aquificota; class Aquificia; order Aquificales; family Aquificaceae; genus Thermocrinis. Next base: position 5,766 of record CAZZKD010000270.1, on the reverse strand, counting down.
AAAACGTCTATGAGTTTGTAAAATACCTTAAACAAAAGGACATAGCTCATTCCTTAGCCCATCCTCTTTATCCAGTTCAGGATACCAAAATAACAAAAAGCTTGGTAGAAAAGTTCGTTCTTCTGTTTGACAATTGGGAAATAATCAACGGCACAAGAGGGGAAGGTTTAAAAGTTGTTGAAGAAAAGCTTGCCAGTCTTTACGACGGGTGGGAAAAAATAAGGGAGCTGGAAGAGAAGTATAACATTCAGTCTCTGAGAAGCAGAGAACATATAACTTTTACTGCTGGTTCCGATGACCACGGTGGTTTGGATTTAGGTAGAACTTGGACAGAAGCAAACGCAAGCTCAAAGGAAGAGTTCTTAAAAGCTATAAAGGAAGGCCGTACTTCCGTAGGAACGCAGGAGCTGGGATACGAAAGGGTGCTAAATATGGTTGGTAGAGTTGCTTACGACTACTTAAGCAGGCACAGTATAATACCCAAGCATGTGAAACCGCTCCTTGATTTTGTCTTTATGCATTCAGACAACCTTTTCAGCGAGCTTTTTGTTAGAAACCTCTTTGGAACCGATGCCCCCAGACATTACATATTCAAAGAGATAATAAGCAAACTACCTTTCATGAGTTTAGAAAGGCTCATAAAAGAGTTTTCTCCTGCCCATCTTGGTGAGACTATCCTATCTCTTATACTGCACTTCCTTCCTCTGGTTATACTCAGCCAGCAAAAGAAGGAAGAGGACAGCGCAAAAAGGATAGCTATGAGTTTTGGACTCAACAACGAAAAATCTGTGAGATTAGCATACGTAACCGACACATACTTTGACATCAACGGAGTAGCCAGAAGCTCAAAGATCGTAAGATCATTGGCGAATACATACAACCTTCCCGTGGATGTTATAGCGGTGGGCAACAGGCAAGGCAAAGAAGATAAGCTGGTGCTATTGACACCTATGTTAGAGTTTTCCACGCCCTTCTATGAGGAGTTTAAGTTGAGAGTGCCCTCCCTTGTGGAGCTTTTGGATGTGCTAAAAAGATACAGTCATGTTCATGTAGCTACTCCCGGACCCTTAGGTATTATGTCCATTCTTGTAGCCAAGCTTCTTAACCTACCTCTGACCTTTGCCTTCCACACAGATGTGCCCTCTTATGCTTACAAATATACCAACAGTGTAGAGCTCAGAGATTGGCTTTACAGAGCCATCACTCTCATCTGCCATCTGGCTGATAAGGTTTTTGTTCCTTCGGAAACTTATCTAAGAGTATTAGCAGAGAAGGGAGTTGCGCTGGATAAGATAAGGGTATTCAAAAGGGGCGTGGATACAGAGCTTTTCAGCCCTTCCTACAGAGAGGAAGACTTCTTCCAAAAGAACTTTGGCATCCCAAAGAAAGGTAACGTGGTGTTATATGTAGGTAGGGTTTCAAAGGAGAAAAACTTGGACACGTTCCTTTACTGTGCAAAAGTATTTCCGGAGGATACCTTCATAGTGGTTGGAGATGGTCCATACAGGAAGGAGTTGGAGGAGCGCAAACCAAGGAATACTTATTTTGTAGGTTATCTTACAGGACTGCCTTTGGCAAAGGCATATGCAAGCGCAGATGTGTTTCTTTTCCCCTCAGAGACAGAAACTTATGGACAGGTTGTTTTAGAAGCTATGGCTTCTGGCTTGCCGGTGATAGTCAGCTCAAAGGGAGCATCCCACGAGCATGTGCAGGAGGGTATAAACGGTTTTATAGCAAACTCACCGGAGGATTTTGCAGAAAAGCTAAACAGAATCTTGAGCAATCCATACCTGAGAGAGTTTATGAGTAAAGAAGCCCTTTCTTACGCCAGGTCAATGGACCTAAAAGAGTCCTATCTGAACTACATTGATAGCATAATGTCCCTTTCCAAAGTAAGAGCATGAAAATAATGGATATAACTCCCTATTATCACAGCTACAGTGGGGGCATAAGGACATACATAGACAAAAAGGTAGAGTGGGTCTTTGAAATGGAATGGGAACAAGTGGTAGTCGTGCCGGGCAAAGTCTATAAAAAGTATCAAGTGAAAAGAACAACTTTTTATGAGCTTCCCTCTTTTCCTCTAATTGGTGGATACAGGTTTTTTAAAAGTTTGGAAGATATAAAAGAGGTGATAAGACTTGAAAAGCCAGACCTTTTGGAGTTTTCCGGAACCTACCTTCCCATACCATTTTTTAAGAAAGAGGGAGTGCCCATAAGCGTGTTTTATCATTCAGACGCAAAGAGAGAGCTTTCCCTTTTTCCGGTTCCGAAAAAGCTATTGGAGGGTCTCTTTAAATTAGTTGTGGATAAATGTCTAAGAGCTGTAGAGTTTATACTTGTGCCCTCTTTAAAATACAAGAGAGAACTGGAAAGTCTGGGTTTAGAAAATGTCCACTATGTGCCCTTAGGTGTGGATACTCAGACCTTCCACCCGAGCAAAAGGGATGATCAGTTTAGACACTCACTTGGCATTCAAGATAATAAGCTTTTGCTTCTCTATGTAGGAAGGCTTAGTCCAGAAAAAGGCACAAACACACTTATAAAATTGCTGAAAGGTTTGGACCCATCCATGTTTCACATGCTGATAGTAGGTAAAGGTCCTTTAGAATTCCTTGTGAGAGCACATCAGAGAAAGCTTTCAAATCTGACCTACATGCCTTACATAAATTCCAAAGAGCAGTTGGCTAAGGTCTATGCAAGCGGAGATATATTCGTAAGCGCAAGCATGTTTGAAACCTTTGGTTTAGCCTTTTTAGAAGCTCAGTCCAGTGGATTACCCATCTGCGCCTTTGACTTAGACTTGGAGACCCAAATACTGAAAGGCATACTGGCACCTAAGGAAGACGTAGAAACCTTAACAGAAAGTATTTACAAAGCATCAGAGCTTATAAGGCATGATAACTACCTTAGGGATTATTTGCACAAAAAGGTTAAAGAAAACTTTAGTTGGGAATTGACCTTTAAATCCCTTTTAAAAGCATATGAAAGTAAAGGTTTAATAATAAGCGTTGGGAGGTAAAGCTATGAGAAAAATAACGGTAAAAGATAGAAAAGTGGCGGAAAAATTGGAGAACAGACTTATAAGGAGGGGTTTGGTGGTAGCTGTTTGTGGAAGAGGGGAAAAGTCGCCGATGATAAATAAAGCTCACGTGCTAATAGAGATAAAGGAGTCAGAGTCTAAGGAACTTTGAGGTATAATCTAAGGCAGAAACGTAGGCAAGGAATACTGCAAGCCAAAGGGAAAGTTCGCTCAACGGACTTGCGAGTGCAAGAAAAACTAAAGTTAAAAACTCAATTACAGTCTTTGCCTTTCCTAAGTAAGACGCTGGCATGGAGTAGCCTCTTTCCACAGAAAGGCTCCTCAAAAAGGATATGTATAGCTCTCTTATGAGCAAAAGCACAAAGGCGTATGGAGAAACTTTCTGAAGGTATAAGTAAGCAGAAAAACAAGATAGAACAAAAACCTTATCCACAAAAGGGTCAAGCAAAATACCAAGCTTGCTAACTTCTTTCTTTCTTCTGGCAATATCCCCATCCAGCCAATCGCTTAATGCTCCTATCACAATGCTGATCAAAGTTAACACGTTGTGCTGATTTAGGATCAAATAGACCACTGGGAAGGTAAGGAAAAGTCTAAACAAGGTTATGTAGTTAGCCATAATCAAGTTAAAAGTATAATGCTTTTTAAAGGCTATGCGTATATGTAGCATAAAATATGAGTTATTCATACTAAACTTTTTCTATAAAACCTCTTGACAAAGAGAACGGATGCTAATATAATATTCCTTAGAAAATTCCGGACGGAGGTGGTAGGTATGGCTAAACTGAGACCCTTATACGACAAAATAGTAGTTAAACGTCAAGAAGAACAAGAACAAAGAACTGCCTCTGGGATAATAATCCCAGACACCGCCAAAGAAAAACCTCAAATTGGTGAAGTGGTGGCGGTGGGAGAAGGCAAACTTTTGAACAACGGTCAAATAGTCTCCCCAAAAGTAAAGGTGGGAGACAAGATAATCTTTAACAAGTATGCAGGTACGGAAGTAGAGTTGGATGGAGAAAAATACTTAATCATGTCTGAGGACGAAGTCCTCGCCATTATTGAATAAAAAAAACTTTAAGGAGGTGAAACCATGGCAGCAAAGAAGGTTGTTTATGGAGAGGAGGCAAGAGCTAAACTAAAGGCTGGAGTTGATAAGCTTGCCAATGCAGTGAAAGTCACCCTTGGACCTAAGGGGAGAGAAGTTATCATAGAGAAAAAGTGGGGAAGCCCCTTAGTAACCAAAGACGGTGTAACAGTAGCCAAAGAAATAGAGTTGAAAGATCCATATGAAAATATGGGTGCTCAGCTTGTAAAGGAAGTCGCCTCCAAAACCGCTGATGTGGCAGGAGACGGAACAACCACCGCTACTGTTTTGGCACAGGCAATATTTACAGAAGGTCTAAAAGCCATAGCCTCTGGAGCAAATCCAATGGACCTAAAGAGGGGTATAGACAAAGCGGTGGAGGTAGTAATTGAAGAAATAAAGAAGATGTCTATACCTGTATCCGGTAGGAAAGAGATAGAACAGGTAGCAACTGTATCTGCCAACAACGATCCTACCATAGGTAAGATCATAGCGGATGCTATGGAAGCAGTAGGGAAGGAAGGGGTCATAACTGTAGAGGAGTCTAAGACAGCGGAAACAACCTTAGAAACAGTCCAAGGAATGCAATTTGACAGAGGTTATCTCTCTCCATACTTTATAACCAACCCAGATAAAATGGAAGTGGTCTTAGAAGAACCTTACATACTTATCTACGAAAAGAAGATCTCCAATGTAAAGGACTTACTGCCTATCCTTGAGCAAGTAGTAAGGGCTGGAAAACCATTGCTTGTCATAGCGGAAGATGTGGAAGCAGAAGCCTTAGCTACCTTAGTGGTAAACCACATCAAAGGAGTAATAAGGGCATGCGCAGTCAAAGCTCCAGGTTTTGGACAAAGAAGGAAGGACTACTTGCAAGATATAGCCATACTCACTGGTGGAACTGCCATAACTGAAGAGCTTGGTATTAAGCTTGAAAGCGTAACTCTTGATATGCTCGGAAGGGCAGACAAAGTGGTAGTGGATAAGGACAATACTACCATAATAGGTGGTAAAGGTTCCAAAGAAGCCATCAATGCCAGAATAGAGCAGATAAGAAAGCAGATAGTGGAAACCACATCGGACTACGATAGGGAAAAGCTTCAAGAAAGATTGGCTAAATTGGCTGGTGGTGTTGCAATAATAAGGGTAGGTGCTGCTACAGAGGCAGAAATGAAGGAAAAGAAGGCAAGAGTTGAGGACGCAGTCCATGCTACAAAGGCAGCAGTAGAAGAAGGAATAGTTCCGGGTGGTGGTGTAGCTCTGGTGAGAGGCTCAGAAGCCTTGGAAAACCTCAAGTTGGACAATCCAGATCAACAGATAGGTGTGGATATTGTCAAAAAGGCTTGCAGAGTTCCTCTCAGGCAGATAGCAATGAATGCTGGTTTTGAGGGATACGTCGTATTGGAAAAGGTGCTTGCGTTGGGTAAAGAAAAGGGTAAGAACTACGGATTTGACGCAGCAGCTGGAGAATACAAAGATATGGTGGAAGCAGGAATTATAGACCCAACAAAGGTGGTAAGAACCGCTCTTATGAACGCCGCATCTGCCGCAAGCGTTATGCTAACTGCAGAAGCTTTGATTGCGGAAATCCCAGAGGATAAGAAGGAAAAAGTGCCCGCTTCCTCCGAAATGCCGG
>CAZZKD010000269.1:0-3062 GCA_964655095.1 uncultured Thermocrinis sp. | reverse complement strand
TGTTCGAAAAATCCTTCAAGGTAGTTATAATAAGATGTATTTAAACGTGCAGTTCAAACTTCAATTGAATGGTCCCGACAGAAAAAAGCTTTTAGAATTGATGCGTAAGCAATCATCCGCCATAAGGTTAGCTTATAAACTGCTAACAAACAAAAACTCCTTATTGGTTCAAGGGACGTCCCGATGAGGGATTTTGAAAAGCAACCTCCAGCTCAGTATTGATGGAAAATAGCTGACGCTTTCCCTATTAAGTCCTTGCCAATGGAAAGGACGGAGGATAGGGTAAGAATTAGCAAGTAGATAGCTCATAGCAAATTAGAAGTTAGTAACTTTTCTTCAATTTTATAGTGTATAGCTTCTAAAATGTGATCTTCTTTTATTTTTTCTTCTCCATCCAGGTCTGCTATTGTCCTTGATACTTTTAAAAGCTTGCTGTAAGACCTCCCACTTAGATGAGTTTTACTCATAACTCTTTCAAGAACTTCTTTTGCACTCTTCGTTAGCGTGCAGTATTTTTCTATTTCCTTTTCTGTCATATGGGAATTGAATTTGGTCTTTGAATTTTTAAACCTTTCCTTCTGGATCTGGTAAGCTTTTATAACTCTCTCCCTAACTTCCTTTGAGCTTTCACCAACGTTTGGGTTTATAAGGTCCTGAACTTCAACGGGTTCTACCCATACCTTTAGGTCTATTCTGTCCAAAATGGGCCCGGAGAGTTTGGATTGGTAAGCCCTTATTTGAGAGAGGGAACACGTGCAGGCTTTGTATGGATTGCCGTAGTTGCCGCAGGGACATGGGTTTGTAGCACCTACAAGGATAAAACTGGCTGGAAAGGTTATCCTTCCGCCTACCCTTGACACGGTCACGTACCCATCCTCCATAGGTTGCCTTAGAGATTCTAAAGCTTTTCTGCTGAACTCTACCATTTCGTCCAGAAATAGCACTCCTCTGTGAGCTAAGGAAATTTCCCCAGGCATAGGATTGCTACCACCTCCTATCAGCGCTATTTCTGATGCGGTGTAGTGGGGCGATCTAAAGGGTCTTTGAACCATAAGTCCTTCTTTTAAAATCCCAGCCACGCTGTATATCTTGCTTACTTCCAATGCCTCTTCCAACGTCAAAGGTGGGAGTATGGTAACTATGCGCTTTGCTAACATGCTTTTGCCCGCTCCAGGTGGTCCTATCAGAAGCAAGTTGTGCATACCTGCGGCAGAAATTTCCAAAGCTCTTTTTGCTTGATACTGTCCTTTTACGTCTGCAAGATCTATGCTGTAGTCAAAAACCTTAGACAGAAGAGTATTTAAATCAACCTTTTCTGGTTGTATATTCCCTTCTCCTCTCAGAAACCTAATTAACTGCTCTAAAGAGCCCACGCCAAACACATCAACCTCTTGAACTACAGCACCCTCTTTTGCGTTCTCTTTTGGCACGATAAACCTCTTGAAGCCCTTTTGCTTTAAAGACAAAACTATGGGAAGTAATCCATTTACAGGATTTACCTTTCCATCAAGGGAAAGTTCTCCAACTATAACAGTGTCTTCGTCAATGTCTATAATACCTGCAAGTTTTAGTATGCCAACCGCTATGGGAAGGTCGTAAAGTGTGCCTTGCTTTTTCAGGTTAGATGGAGCCAAATTCACTGTAATCCTTTTGGCTGGAAGTTGAAAGCCAATGTTTTTAAGAGCGGACCTAACCCTGTCCTTTGCTTCGTTTATGGCTTTGTCCGGAAGTCCAACTATGTTAAACTGAGGAAGGCCAGACGCTAAATCAACCTCCACATCAACAGGAAAGCCATCAATTCCAAGAACTCCCCCGCCTTTTATCCTACAAAACATATGTCTAAGACTTGCTGGCTATGTATAGCACTAAATCCCTGAGCCTACAGGAATAACCCCACTCGTTGTCATACCAGGCACCCACATGAACCATATCTTCTATAACTTGGGTTAGCCCAGCATCAAATATAGAAGAATGTTCGTTCCCCACTATGTCTTGGGAGACTATTGGATCTTCTGTGTATTGAAGAATACCTTTTAGCTCTTTCTCCGAAGCTCTAATGAAAGCCTCGTTTACTTCCTGCACGCTGGCAGGTGGCCTTTCTACTATTACGGTTAAATCTACAAGGGAGCCATCAGCCACTGGGACCCTTCTTGCGGTGCCGTCAATTTTCCCTTTAAGCTCCGGTATAACTTCCCCTATAGCCTTTGCAGCTCCAGTGCTGGTGGGTATTATGTTTATTGCAGCAGCCCTTGCCCTTCTTAGGTCTTTGTGCGGTAAATCCAAAACCCTTTGGTCGTTTGTATAGGCATGAACCGTTACCATATAACCCTTCTTTATTCCAAAGTTTTCATGAATAACCTTTACTAAGGGAGCAAGACAGTTGGTGGTGCAGCTGGCGTTAGAGATAATAAAGTGTTTTTGTGGATCATAATTTTCATGATTGACACCGAGCACTATGGTTATGTCTGGATTCTTGGCTGGTGCGGATATGATAACTCTTTTTACAGTATCCCTTAGGTGAAGTTCTGCCTTTTCCCTTGATGTGAATGCACCAGTTGATTCTATTACAATTTCCGCACCTACCTCTCCCCAAGGTATAAGGCTAGGATCCTTTTCAGAAAAAACTTTAATACTCTTTCCGTTCACTATCAGCTCCCCATACTTTGCCTCAACCATACCATTAAATATGCCATAGACCGAATCGTATTTAAACAGGTGAGCAAGGGTTTTCTTGTCAGTCAAATCGTTGATTGCTACTACTTCAATATTGTCCTTTTGTAAGCAAGCCCTTAAAAAGGACCTTCCTATCCTACCAAACCCGTTTATAGCAACCTTTACCATAAGGTATTATAAACTTTATACGTTGAGTGAGAAATTAGCAAAGCGTTGAGTTTCCTTATTAGAAAGCCCTTTGAAGGGCAGGGACAAAAAGTTGACATCCTCGATGTGGGAAACATAAGGCTTGTAAGGATATAAAGTTTTGTTAAACGGTAAAAATCAAGCTTCAAAAGAAGACACTAAGCTGATACTTTTTGAAAAAACCCACAAAAGGAGGTGAGCCA
>CAZZKD010000268.1:0-2633 GCA_964655095.1 uncultured Thermocrinis sp. | reverse complement strand
CCTCCTCTTATCTTTTTTCCAACAAAATTCTTGGCATATTTCTACCTCTTTTTATATTTTAAAAAAGATGGTGATTCCTCATTTTATTCCACCTAAACATAGATACACCTAAGTTCTCTCTTCTCTCTATTATTATACCTGAATTTAAGATTTTTCAAGTAATACACAAAATTCTCCCTGCCTACTGTGTGAAACTTAAGAAGTCTCTCTTTTGCATAACTCCAAAATCCTTACCATTATATATACCTTCCCATTCGCAAACCTTATACTCTTGTCTACTCTCTCGTGTCTAAAACCATACATCACAAGTCCGTCATAGCTTCTAAATTTCTTTATCGTCTCCCTTGTAAGCGGTATTGTAAACCACACCAAGTTCTTTGGATGCCCTATGGACTGGCACTTCAAGGATACAAGTATGCTATCTTTTCTAACGCTCCACTCTTTCTTACATCTGTGGCACCTAAAAAGTTTCTATCAAAAATTTTATTTTTTCCACATTCAATCTTAAATTCAAAATAAAGAATTATAGAAACCCATTTTCTTGGCTGGTGAGGTGGTGCGACGATTATCGGCTGGATATTCCAAGCAAACGCTCCTTACTAATGCCTTCCTGAGTTTTGAGATTCCCAATTTATACAGTATTCTATTTGGTCAACAATATCTGGTTGAATAGGTTCGTCTTTTAACTTATTCTTTTTTTTCACCGTTTTGACAAATAGTCAAAATATCTATTTTTTGCATCCCAACGCCACAAGCAACCTCATTTCCAAACCAAATTACATTGTTTCCAAAAAGTTGGATTAATCCCAATATTCTCCGTAAAATATAGTTGGAGATAAAGCTCATATTTCTGCTAATGTATTAAAATTAAATTTTCTTGGATACGGATAACTTTGACGAGTTGGAGTTGTTTGTATTTTTCGATTAATTATGTCCCAATCAAAACCTCCTTTAAATTCTGAAGTAGCAAGGGGTTTTCCTGAATTTTTATTTCTTATCATATCCATTAATCTTTGTGCCTCCTAAGGAAGTAAAGGTGTGCAACCTCTTTTGGCTTTCAATTTTCTATAAACCAAACTCCATTGTATTTCTGTCGCATAAACAGAGTAGCTTATCTAATGCTTCCCATTCTGGCACACCTTCGGAATATACTTCGTAGGGTTCAAGGGTCTCTTAAGTCATCCTCTGCCCATAAAATGTCATCTAAAATTAAGTCTATTCCTCTATGTGGATGTGGAAATCTCTCGCCAGCATTTGGGATAAGTCCAGTATCTCCCCAATCTAATTCTATTTTCTTCTTGCCGTCATAAAAGTAATAGTAATTTCATCTATTTTATGATAAACCACCACTTTGTCATTCTGTCTTAGTGGTTTCATATTCCTACTACCTCAAACAAAATATCACCATTTTTAACTTTGTACTTCACAAATCTAATTCTATCACTAAAATCACTATTTTTCGCCTTTACTTTTGCTTTCTTATTAAAGTCAAATGCTATCAAAATAGGTTGGACTGTTTCAATTTCGCTTCCCGCCAGCCTTCCCGCAACCCATTTAGAATATTCAATAACTTGTGAAACATCCTTATCATCACAAATATCACGCTTCAATTCTACTACACTGAACTTATACCTTAGAGGGAAACATGTATATTTAATATTTTTATGATAACAGAGAATATCAATATTTTTCCTTGTAACATGGTAAGGAACATTATTTGCGAACCATTCCAAATCTTCAACAGGGCCAAAAATTTCCCTTAAGTCTCCTCGGTTTGGATTATCAATATTTGCTATTAACCATGCTCTTAATATATCTTCTAATTTTATTTTGCCTTCTTGATCCACCAATCGATCCAACGGAAGTTTGATTTCTTCTTGATTTTGAGAAGGATACGGGCGAATAGAGGAAGGCCTGTTTATTGCATTTCCATTTATTTTTACAAGCAATTCTATCAATGCCTCTGCAGCTTCCGGATTTACAGTATTAACACCTCTTGCTCCTTGTATTTTTCTATAGAACCATACCCAAAATTTTGATTCGTATTCTTTCGTTGAAAAAAGATAATCTTCAGGAACCGGTTTGAGAAAGTAGTTTAGGCATTCAATCTTTACTCTTATTGGCCAGGTTTCGTCAATGCACTCTATCGGTGTGGGATCAAAAAATGGCTGGCTAACAATTTTATATATTCCATGAAATCCAACTTGTCGTTCGTAAAGGAAAACAATATCACCAATTCGTGTGCCCAACATGTCCGCTATCATTGCAAAATACGGCTTTTTACCATTCCTCAAATTTTCTTCAATTACTTGAGTAAGGCTATTCGGAATGCCTTTAATTCCTACTCCCCAAAAGCTATTGTCCCTTACCACCGGAAATGTATTTTTATCTGTTATAAAAACATGTGCTCTCATAGTGCAACTATTCCTTTTCTATCAACTCTTTTGCTTTTTCTGCTACCTCTTGATTTAGTTCTATACCAATTCCATTCCTATTTAAAAACGGATTTATTTTTCACCGATTAAAATTTACATCTTTTAACCCTTTTATCAAAAATAAAAATCGCTAAGCTATCCCTCTGCAAACCCTTGACATTTTAAGGCATCAGAAGTAAATTTCATCAAATGAAACTT
>CAZZKD010000267.1:0-1689 GCA_964655095.1 uncultured Thermocrinis sp. | reverse complement strand
CTTGTCTTCACTGTCAGAATGCGCCCTGCGTGCCTGTATGCCCCACCGGTGCAAGTTATAAAAGGGAACAAGATGGCATAGTTCTGGTAAATTACGATGACTGCATAGGATGTAAGCTCTGCTCTTGGTCTTGTCCCTATGGCTGTAGAGAGTTTGACGAAGCGGATAAAGTGATGAAAAAATGCACCCTTTGTATAGACAGAATATACGATGAATCACTACCACCAGAGCACAGAAAACCCGCCTGCGTTCTAACTTGCCCGGCAAAGGCAAGGTTCTTTGGAGATATAGAAGACCCAAACAGTGAAGCTTACAGGATGATCAAAGAACGCAACGGTTTTGTGCTATTCCCAGACATGGGAACCAATCCAGCTAATCATTACCTGCCTCGCACAGAAACTAAGATTCATGTAGATGAGCATTTGCTAAAAGCTGACAATTCAATGTTTCTTGAGGTCTTAAGAAGACACTACAAAGGAGGTTAAATATGCATCCACCCATGTCTTTGATATTCTTCTTTCTTACCGCCGGCGTATCCATCGGCCTTTTTAGCTTCACATACTTTATGGAATTTTTAACGCTTTTTGGAAAACAGACAGGTTTGCCCAAGCATATGGTCCTTATCTCATCCATAATTTCTTTGGTTCTTATCGGGCTTGGAGCCATAGGTGCAAGCTTTCACCTTGGACACAAACTAAGAGCGTGGAAAGCCATCAAGAGATTTCATACCTCCTGGCTCTCACGGGAGGCGGTCTTTAGTGGGGCCTACGGTTTTACCCTATTGATATTTACCGCACTGAGATTTTTTGATCAGATAGGATTTTGGTATCAACTGTTTGGCATGATAACCTTTATACTTGGCTGGCTTAGTGCTTACTCCACTGCAATGATATACGCATCCAATAGGTTTGTTCCAGAGTGGAATACCTCCCTTTCCGTGCTTTACTATCTGAACATGTATTTAATGCTTGGCTCTTCTGCCTTTTTGTCTTTAACCTATTTCTACAGAAAAGAATTCGTTGGGACTTTCCTATTTCTGACCGTGCTTTTCCTTGCTTTAGGCCTTGCCTTTAGATTGGCATTCAACATAAGACAGTTTTACTTAGACAAGCCTACAATAAACGATGCGTTGAACCTTCCCCACAACAGATCAATAAGAGTTATAGACACGGGTACCACCACCGAAAACTACTGCACGAAGGAGTTTTACTACAAAAAAGGAAAGGACATGCTTCCCAGCGTCTTGCCTATAGCTTACATACTTACTTTCGTTGTCCCTCTGTTCCTTTTACTTTACGCGTGGATATCCGGGAATCTGAACTATAACTTTATAAAATTTACCTTTCTATCCTTAATCGTAGGAAGTTTTGTGGAAAGATGGGCTTTCTTTGTGGAAGGAAACCATGTGCAAAACCTCTATTACGCTCTTTATCCTCAAGAAGGCTATTCCTTAAGAAAGGGCTTTATGGAAAGGAAGAGGACAAAAATCTCCTACAGATAAAACCGGGGGCTATTAGCAGTTCTTTGATTTTTCTACCCAAACTGCATTATGTTTATCTGAGCTAAGAAAGAAAACTACCCCAGAGTTAAAAAATGAAAGAACAAATTCTTAGCGGTGAGCTAATTCTTCCAGTAAGCGTTAACATAGCATTCCGCTTGGTGCGGGTGGAATGGAAGGCTCTTTTAAGC
>CAZZKD010000266.1:0-4724 GCA_964655095.1 uncultured Thermocrinis sp. | reverse complement strand
TAGGCAAAAGGATTCAAGCAGTGACATTGAAAGGTTTTTTGCTAAAGATAATGATGGCGATTATAAGTTACAACTTGCACCGTCTCTTTTGCCTTGTCTTTTAAGGTGGCAACTTGGGTTAACCATACTTTAACCTTCTCCAATTCAGGGTCATACAACCATATCTCTCCATAACTTGCATCACGACCGCTATACAACGCATACCATCTCAAGTAATAAAGGTAATTGTCGTCACTCTCATCCTCTGGCGTCCCTCCATCGTCGTAACCAAAATACTCAACAGGTCCTGGAACTACTGTCAAAGCCTGACTTCTAACAGCGTCCCTATCATAAGGGTTAGCAATTACTTCCACATCAAAAGTGTATAAACCCGCAGGGGCAATATTGCTCCCTTCTCCTGGCGGATACCCATAATAGCCCATGTTTATCGTCCCATCCCATGTGAAAGAGTAACTTCCAGGACAAATCTTTTGCTCTGTAACCTCGTAAACCAAATTCCTGTTCATGTCGTAAATCCTCACCGTCACTTGAACTTGCTTTCTCTGGGCACATTCAATGTTGTAACTGAAACTTGTGTCCGCTATCCCTTTTTCAGGATCCCACCTTAGAACCCTTCCAACATCAGGCGATGTCACAACCAAGTTTTGGACATTGATTGTGATGGAAGTTTGGAAAGGTCCTCTTGTTCCTTTCATTTAAATTCCATATCGCCACTAAACTGTCTGTATACTGTGTTGTACATAGCAAAACCTAACATTGGTGCAAAACTCTAACTCGTTCAGTTCCAATTCTCTAAGTCATTAACTGATACCATCGTGCAACATTGTTGTTCTGCCTTAGTAGGTCACCTTTTCTCTTGGGTGGACAGGGCTAAACCAAGAACGCAAAGCCTCTAACCAAACCTGTCACCTTCTCTTCTTCACTATCCGAACAATCCGATACTCCTTCGACTCATTCACCTTCTCCACCTCCCAATAAATGCCTTTATCATCTACCTTCACCAATTCGCCATATTCCAACTTCTCACCTCTTTTAGGACGAATGACATGAGACAAAGGGATAGCTTCCAAAATCTCCCCTTTGGGTGAAAAAATCAGGACAGTTTTTTGGGGTTTTTTAATGAGACGATCAGAGAGTCCTAAAGCCAACAAAATTCGCCTAAAGAAACCTTCTTTTAACCAAGATGGTAAAAGGTCCTTTAAAGTAATAGAACCATCATTATAGTCATAAAAGTTACCTTTTTCATCAATCCAATAAATGCTTTGTGTAAGGAGACGATTTCCTCGGAAGCGACTGAATATCTGTTTTCCTTCTTTTGGTGTCCATGTGATGATAGCTATCCATTTCTCCCCAAACTTTCCTTCAAGGAGATCAATGTACCAAAATTTACCTTCCTTAAAAAATGGGAACCATAACGGAAAAGGAGCACAAAATTCTTTTGGTTGTTCTTGCCCTATCTTGAAACAGAATATCTCCCACTCCACATTTGTCCCATATACTGTATCCTCTCCTGAGACCCAAAGAAAATCTAATTCCCTTTTAAGACGCCATTCACTAATGCATCTCATTCGTTTTCCATAGACTACAATTCTCTGGTCCATATAGTCTGGATGTCTGCAGAGCACCCAAATTCTATCGCCTGAAGGAGAAACAGCAATAGCGTCACAATACCTTGGGATACGCCTATCTTTCAAATAGACAAACGATTCTTTTTCAATTTTGCCATTAGGGTCAATGATAATTAATCTTGCCTTCTTGTCTTTGACTCCAAGAACATATATTCGCCCTTTCTTATCAGCAGCAGTGAATGTGCGAACTAATAAAGCTCTTGATTGTATATGTAAACGATACAAATCATCAAAAAGCGCGTTATGATGAGATAAAGGGACAAAGAAAAAGGTCTTTGCATAATGCACAGGCATAAATCCATACCAGACAGCACCGATGCCAATTGCTGCCATACAAAGTAAGAAGATCAAGCGTTTTTTCCTCATCTAATTTCACTCCTTATCTAATTCAATCAAAATCTTTAAAGTTTTTGGGACGCTGACAGCAGCGTAAAGAGGAATAAGAATTGATTGTGGGTGTTTAGCAACAAGAAGAAGTCGCTCAAAAGGATAACTGCCGTCGAGGACAAGCCCCGACGCTACCTTCGTCATTCAAAATCTACCACCACAGTATGACACCTTTTGTTTCCTCTTCATCCTTTTTTAGCTCAACCTCTACTTTTCTCCAATCTGTGTTAAAAGTTGAAGGATCTAATTTTTTCAACTCTGAAGGATCACCTCTCTCTATCGCCCTTGCTAAAACTTGGAAATACTCCATTTGGCTCGGCTTCTCTTCTAATGCCAAGTCGGGATGCTGCCACTCCCTCGTCTGAAAGAAAAGGGACATCTCTTGTCCCAAGGAGCACCAATCACGCTTCTTAATGGCTTCAACAGCAAGTTTGTCCAATAAATACCTAAGGTAATCTTCAGAAACAAAGAAAGGGTGATTAAGGTGATGGCAAAGAAACCGTATAAGGTCTATTGGACGCAAGGAATTAGGACCTGTTCGGTCATCAGGGAAAGTGATACCTGCGGCAAGATAATCTTCTTTCGTAGGTTTGAAGTCATATCGCTTTCCTTTGATGATAACTGAGAAGTGACTTCGGTCTCCGATCCATATCCCCTCCTCATCAAATAAAGGGGCATCTTCAGGGACAGAGAAGAGGCTTCTCGTTTCTATGAATCCCTGCTGCCCTATACAGTTCCCGTAAGCGTAAATCTCCACTCCTTCAAAGATTTCCTTGATAGTGCCTACTAACTCAAAAAAGATGACCCAATTCTTATTTGACCGAAAGACGGTCATTCGAGTATCTGCTAATTGACGATTGGGGTTAACTAAAGTTAACTCATCACCCATATGTTCATCTAGATGCTTAAGGATTTCTTTGGCTTTCATCCGACTTTCACCTCCTAATTCTTCAAAGAGATTTTCTTTCGGGCGTTTCAAATCCCCAGGACGCCCAGCATAAACACTGACCATGACCAACATCATAACGACAATCATAACTACTACTAACCATATCAGCACTTCCTGTCGCATCTTTTAGTTTCTCCTGTGCTGAATAATGCTCACATGAATTATAGTGCAATTAGGTCGTAAATAAGAGTTCATGAAATCTCTTACCTTCATAGTCATTTTATACCTTCACCGACCACCCCCGCCCCCACCCCCACCGTGATTGCGGGTGCATTTTTTCGTCTCATTTTTAACCCACCTTCTAATAGAACGAACTTTGGATCCTTGCTTTGCAGAGCAAGTTACACAATGTGGTAAGAGATACCACTCTGGCACCGTTCTTTTTGCTATAATTATACCAAAGATCTCATACTCTGCTCTTGCAAGAGAAACAGCAGGAAAATGGTCAGGTATCCAATCTCCATCCGATGTTCCCGGTGTTTGTGCACCACAACTATGACAACCTCTTTTCTTTCCAGTCTCTGGATCAATGATTTGGTTAGCCAATGCATTAACCTGCTCCTTGATTTGTCTAGGGATTTTATTTGTATTTGGCTCAATAGTTTTCGGTGGATTCAATGAAAGTTTGTTCTTAGGCCAAGTTTTAGCTGTATACCCCAGCCCATTACAAATTCTGCATAGATAGACCTATTTGATTTCAATCAAAGTCAAGTTGAAGATCTTTATTACTCTATAGTGGACACCATTACACACAACACCTGGACGAGCAGAACCTGAACCTTTACACTCAGGGCACTCTTCAGCACCAGGCGGTATTTCCGATGATGCTAACGGCGTTAGTTCTTCCTCTAAATCCTCCTCTGGCCATAAATGCTTAAAATAAACAACTTGTCCATTTACTTCTCCAGAATAGTAAGTTTCACAAATACCAAAATAGCCAAATATTACCGTTTTAACCTTATGGTTTCTATATTGGTCAATGTGATTATCTTTGAAAAATAAAACAATCCAATAAGTTCCTTCTTTTGTGAGCAAAGATGAAGATATAGGGATGAAAATGGTGTGTTGAATACCAGTAGGACTGGCTGTTAATCCGTAAATATCCCAATGACCAATTTGGTTGAGGTCTGGGTCATACAACCAAATCTCCCCGCTACTTGCATTTCGGTCGCTCTTCAGCACATACTCCACGACTAAAAACTCCTCATCGTCACTTTCGTCTTCCGTGCCTTTATCATCATAGTAAAGTCCTCCTAAAATTGAGTCTACACTTAACGCTTGGCTCCTCACGGCATCCCTGTCATAAGGGTTAGCAGCAACTTCTACATCAAAGGTGTATAAACCTGCAGGTGCGATGTTGCTCCATTCTTCTGACAGATAACCTTCTCCATACATCACATTTACCGTCCCATCCCATGTGAAACTGTAACTGCCAGGGCAAATCTTTTGTTCTGTCAACTCGTAAACCAAATTCCTGTTCATGTCGTAAATCCTCACCGTCACTTGAACTTGCTTTCTCTGGGCACACTCAATATTGTAACTGAAACTTGTGTCCACTATCCCTTTTTCAGGATCCCACCTTAGAACCCTTCCAACATCAGGCGATGTCACAACCAAGTTTTGGACATTGATTGTGATGGAAGTTTGGAAAGGTCCTCTTGTTCCTTTCATTTAAATTCCATATCGTCACTAAACTATCTGTATACTGTGTTGTGCATAGCAAAACCTAACATTGGTGCAAAACTCTAACTCGTTCAGTT
>CAZZKD010000265.1:0-8969 GCA_964655095.1 uncultured Thermocrinis sp. | reverse complement strand
ATTTCCACCACACAGGTCGCACACTCCCCCCTTCTTTGGAGGATTGTATTTTACGTGATACACTGCACCGCAGTTTGAACACACCCTCCTTCCAGAAAGCCTGTCTATGAGCACTTCATCCGGAGTTTCAAACACTAAAACCTTTGAAAGCTCCTTACCTTTGGCATTTAACATGTTATCTAAGGCTTCAGCTTGGGCTAAGGTTCTCGGAAAACCATCTAAAATAACTCCTCCCTCTTCTGGCAGATTTTCTTCTATAAGCGCTATTATTAGACTGTCCGGTACAAGCTCTCCTCTGTCCATGTACTCTTTGGCTTTTATACCTAAGGGTGTTTGCTTCTTTACCGCTTCCCTTAAAATATCTCCAGTAGATAGGTGTAAAAATCCCATCCTCTGACTAAGGAGTTTGGCTTGTGTGCCTTTACCCGCCCCTGGTGGTCCAATGAACACAAGTATCACCTTACCTTCCTCCTGTATTGAGTGTATTTCTTTTGAAGCAGACTTGCCTCTATCTTATTCAGGGTATCAAGGGCTACACCCACTACTATAAGGGCGGTAGTACCACCAAAGTAAAAAGGAACCTTCAGCCAAAGGCTTACAAATACAGGAATCACAGCCACCACGCTTAAGAAGATAGCACCCACAAAGGCTAACCTGTTTATTATACCTTCTAAAAGTTTTTGCGTATCCTGTCCAGGTCTGACACCAGGTATAAAAGCCCCGGCTTTTCTCAGATTTTCGGTCACATCCGCTGGGTTTATTAGCACCGCAGTGTAGAAGTATGTGAAAAAGATTATAAATAGAACGTATAGGAAGTTGTATAAGAACGTAGTTGGATTAAAGGCGTCGTGCAAAGCCTTTCCTATGGGATGCTGGATAAACCCAAACACAGTTGAGGGTATTATGAGCAAGGATTGGGCAAATATGATGGGTATAACCCCTGCAGGGTTTATCTTTATAGGAAGATAGGTGGAACCACCTATTACTTCCTGCCTACCTACCTGACGTCTGGGATGTTGAACTGGTATTCTTCTTTCTGCCTCCTGAATGAAAACTATACCCAGAGTTACAACCAAAACAAAAATAGCAGCTCCCACTACCGCAAAAGGAGTTATATCACCGTTTTTGAGCATGTCGTATATTCTTATCATTGCACTAGGAAAACCAGCCACTATACCTGCAAAGATGAGCAAAGACATACCGTTTCCTATACCTTTTTCGGTTATTCTGTCCCCTACCCACATTAAAAACATGGTAGAAGACACCAGAGCTATCACGGTGGTTAGCACAAACAAAAAACCCCCTTCAAGAACCAGAGGAAAACCCCTTGGTGATACCTGATTTCTTAACCAAAGCGCTACACCCAGGGACTGCACAAAGGCAACCAGGATAGTTAAGTATCTGGTATATTGGTTTATCTTGTATCTTCCGTAGTCACCTTCTTCCTTTGCCAATCTCTGAAGCTCTGGTATGGCAACCGTGAGTAGTTGCATCATGATGGATGCTGATATGTAAGGCATGATGCCTAAGGCAAAAAGGGTCATACGAGAGAGGTTTCCACCAGAAAATATGTCATAGAGATAAAATAGCGTTCCTTGAAAACTTCCGAAAAATTCCTGCAAAGCGGTGGCATCCACACCAGGCAAGGGTATATGGCTACCCAACCTGTATATGGCAAACATAAAAAGGGTATATATGAACCTTTTGCGTAAGTCTTCTATGGAAAAAATCTGTTTTATATAATCTATCACCCTATTACCTCGTAGGCACCACCGGCTTTTTCGATTTTTTCTTTAGCAGACTCAGAGAAAGCATGAGCTTTAACAGTTAGCTTTTTTGTAAGTTCTCCATCTCCAAGTATCTTGACCGGCATGCCGGGCTTTACAAGCCCCTTTTCCAAAAGTTTCTGTGGATTTACTTCTTCTCCTTCAGAGAATAGCCTGTCTAATACTTTTACGTTAACCACCGAATACTCAACTCTGTTGGGACTTCTAAAGCCCCTCTTTGGAATTCTTTTATGTAGGGGAGTTTGTCCACCCTCAAACCAAGAGGGAAGCCTTCTGTCTCCAGATCTTGTTTTTTGCCCTTTGTGTCCTTTTCCGCAAGTTTTACCAAGTCCAGAGCCTATACCTCTACCAACCCTTTTTTTCTCTTTTGTAGCTCCTGGGTTGGGTGCTAACTCGTTAAGTTTCATTCTTCCACCTCCTGAACTTCCAAAAGATAATGGGCAGATTTTATATTTCCTTTAACCATAGGGTTGTCTTGAAGGATCCTAACATCTCCTACTTTTTTTAAGCCTAGGCTTCTCACAGCTTTTACATGTTTTTCAGGTTTTCCAGCCAAACCTCTAACCAAACGTACCCTAATTTTTTTCATCTTCATACCCTCGCATAAAGTTGGTATCTTCTTCTTAGTTCTTCTTCGTTTATTCCTCTGAGTTTTGCTTCCTCTTCGGGGGATGTTAGCTTTAGGAGAGCATCAAAAACAGCCCTTACCACGTTGTTAGGGTTAGTACTTCCCATTAGCTTGGTAAGAACGTCCGTATAGCCGGCTAGTTCAAAAATAGGTTTTGCAGCACCACCTGCCACTATACCCGTTCCCCTTCTGGCAGGCATAACCTTTATCATAGTGGGTCCATAATGACCTACTACATCATGGGGAACAGTCCCTTCTATTATGGGAACCCTTATGATGTGTTTTTTACCATCCTCTATGGCTTTTGCTATAGCTATGGGTACTTCCCTTGCCTTACCTAAGCCGAACCCCACAAAACCTCTCTTATCGCCTACAATCACCAGAGCACTAAAGGAGAATCTTTTACCCCCTTTTGTAACTCTCGTAGTTCTCTTAGCGTATATAAGACGTTCCTCTAGTTGAAGCTGATCTTCAAGCTCGATTATATTCTGCAAACTTCTCCTTTCATCAATCATTTTTTCAATTGATAAACCACCCATGTATTACCTCCTTTTCTAAAACTCTAAACCAAGCTCTCTACAAGTTTCTGCAAACGCCTTTATCTTACCGTGATACAAAAATCCCCCTCTGTCAAACACTATCTTTTTGATACCTTTCTCCAACGCCTTTTTAACTAGTATTTCTGCTACCTTTTTCACATCCTCTATGGATTTACCTCCTCTTTTACCTGCTATCTTAACAAACTCTGGATCTATGGAGGATGCAGAAACCAAAGTAATGCCTTTAGTGTCGTCTATTATCTGGGCATAGAAAGCATTCAAACTTCTGTAAACGCATAGTCTGGGTCTTTCTGGCGTTCCAAAAACCTTCTTTCTTATCCTTTTGTGTCTTCTTTCCCTTTTTTCGTGTCTACTAAGCTTAGCCATAACAAACCTCCTTACTTCTTACCTTTACCACCTTTACCCTTTCCTGCAGCCTTTCCTGCCTTCAGCCTAAGCTGTTCTCCTTCATACCTTATACCTTTACCTTTGTATGCATCCGGCTTTTTGAAAGCCCTAATTTCAGCCGCCACCTGACCAACCCTTTGTTTGTCTATACCACTCACGTATATTTTGTTTTCCTTAACCTCTATTTTTACATCGGGGGGGATTGGATAAATTACGGGATGGGAATAACCCAAGCTCAGCTCCAAATTTGCTCCCTTAACCGCTGCCTTATATCCCAAGCCAACTACTTCTAGCACGATAGTAAAACCCTCTGTAACGCCCTTTATCATGTTTTTGATTAACGCTCCCATGGTTCCATGTATGGCTCTGTGAAAAGGTGCATCCGAAGGCCTCTCCAACCTTATAGTACCATCTTCCATGGTTAGCTTTATGTCTGGATGGACTTCCGTAGAAAGTTTGCCCTTTGGCCCTTCTACCACTAGCACGCTGTCTTTAAAACTTACCTTTACATTGTTAGGTATTTGTATTGGTTTTTTACCTATTCTTGACATGCTAACACCTCACCATACGTATGCTATAAGTTCTCCACCTTTACCAAGCTTTCTTGCCTCGTGGTCCGTAATCACGCCTGCATCTGTTGAAAGAATGGCTATACCCAGCCCTTTCCTAACATGGGGTATTAGGTGCTTGGGAACGTATGAGCGTCTACCTGGTTTAGATACCTTTACCAATTCCCGTATAACGCTTTTGCTTTTCTTAGGGTCTGCATATTTTAGATGTATTCTCAACTTATACTGGGTACCTTTTTTGTGCCCCTCTCCATCTATCCTTTCCCAGTTAAGAATATAACCTTCCCTTTTCAACACCTCAAGAATAGCCTCTTTTAGCTTAGAAGAAGGCACTTCCACATAATCTTTCCTTCTCATTATGGCATTTTTAATAGCGGAAAACATATCTGCCACTGGATCCATGCTTTAACCTCCCTACCAGCTTGCTTTGCGAACACCAGGTAATTCGCCCTTAAGGGCGAGTTCCCTAAAGCATAACCTACACATACCAAAGTATCTTATAAAGCCTCTTGGCCTTCCGCATAGTGGGCACCTGTTTTTCTTTCTTACTTCATACTTAGGAAAGTGCTTAACATCCTTTGCTACCTTAGCCTTTCTTGCCATCCTATCCTCCTAAAAACTCCTTATTGGTAGCCCGAGCAAGGCTAAGAGCCATAGGGCTTCCTCGTCGGTTTCTGCGGTAGTGTGTATTATTATATCCATACCTCTTATGGCATCCACCTTCTCGTAGTCTATCTCCGGAAAGACTATCTGTTCTACTATACCAAAGGCGTAGTTTCCTCTACCATCGAAGGACCTTGGGTTCAAGCCTTTGAAGTCCTTCACCCGTGGTAAAGCAACGCAGATAAGCTTATCCAAAAAGTCCCACATTCTCTCCTTTCTCAGAGTAACCTTTAAACCCACTGGCATTCCTTTCCTGAGTTTAAAACCAGCCTCGGATTTTTTGGCCCTTCTGACTGCAGGCTGTTGTCCTGTGATAGCCCTCAGGTCTTCTGTAGCCTTCTCCAGAACTTTTATGTCCTTAACTGCTTCGCCCACACCCATGTTGACCACAATCTTCACCAACCTTGGCACTTCCATAGGGTTTTTGTAGCCAAACTTTGCAATAAGTTTGGGAACCACTTCATTTTTATACTTTTCATATAGTCTGGGCACGTATTTAGTTTCTACGCTCATTTCTTAACCCTCTCTTTTTTGACTTTTTCTGTTACCAGATCTACATTTTCATTGCATTTCTTACAGTATCTATACTTTCGTAGTGTATTGCCCTCTTGTACAATTCTAAAACCCACCCGAGTAGGCTTGCCACACTTGGGGCATATCAACATCACATTGCTTATATGTATAGGCGCTTCAAACTCATATATACCCCCCTCTCTTACGTTGGGTATCTCCTTCAAGTGCTTCTTAACCAGGTTTACATCCTTTACCACTACTCTATTTTTTTCCTTCAGGACTTTAATAACCTCTCCTGTTTTACCCTTTTCCTTTCCTCTTAGCACCACTACCGTATCACCTTTTTTTATCCTGGCTGCCATCAGACCACCTCCGGCGCAAGGGATGCAAGCTTGGTAAAACCACGGTTTCTCACCTCACGAGCAATGGGACCCAAAATTCTTGTACCTAAGGGTTCTCCATATTGATTGAGAAGCACTACCGCGTTGTCGTCAAACTTAATATAGCTACCGTCTGGTCTTCTCACTTCTTTTTTGGTCCTGACCACCACTGCTCTGTATATGTTTCCTTTCTTAGCAGGGCTGTTAGGCGTAGCTTGCTTTACTGTAACTGTAACTACGTCTCCAAGGGTTGCATACTTCCTTGGCGCATATGGTATACCTATAATCTGAACTCTCTTAGCTCCAGAGTTATCTGCCACATTGCAATAACTTTGCCTTTGTATCATAGCACCTCTCCTTAATAAGACAGACTATACATTATACCATAAAAATACGGGTAGTGCAAGGAAGGCCCGGGGGCTATGCTTTACAAAAACAAAACCCCTCTGTCGAACCTATATATCCTTCCACAGAAGTTACAGATAACTTCCGCCGGACCGTCCGATAGAATCTCTTCCATTTCCTCTCTGCTCAAAAGATTTAAACTTGCTTTTGCTATTTCTGCGTTGCATGGACAATAGTACTCAACCTCCTTCAGACCCACTATCCTGGGATCCATATCAAAAAGAATGCCTTCCACTACGTCCTCTGGTCTTTTCTCCAACGATAGAATGCTAGAATAGGAAGGTAGGCTTTTTATCCTCTTCTTGAGAAGTTCTTCTACCTTTGGTGATGTGCCTCCCATAGTTTGAACCATATAAGCCCCAGCATGTTTTACAGATCCATCTTCGTTTAACAAAACCGCCATATCCAAAGCAGTCCTAATCTGCTCAGACTGCTGAAAATAGTAAAGCAAATTTTCCTTAATATCCTTACCAACAGCAGGAATTATGCTAGTGTAAGGCGTACCCATTCTAAGCTCTTTAATAACCGTAATAGTTTCCGGTTCCGTATCTTGGGAAACTAAATTTATGAATCCTCTAATTCTACCCATTCCGTCAGCTTCTGCCACAATAATTTCTTCCTTACCATCAAACTTAAGAAGGACTTTTTGAGAACTGGCGTGTTTAAGTAGGGAAGAAAGAATGAGAGCAGACAGGAGCCACTGCCCCATACGAACAGTTGCGTGGGCATCAAGTCTGTGTATTCTTCTTGCAGTTTCTACCGTCCTGTCTGCCTTTATTACATAAACCCTTACGGGCTCTTCTTTTGGCACCGCAATAACTGCATAATCCCTATCTTCAAAGTAATCTCTTAGCTCACCCTTTGTTCTTTCGTTAAGCTCTTTAAAAAACATGTTTTATAAAGATAATCCCTTTATAGAGTCTTGCCCTCTATCACATCTCCACCTTCTCCTCCACCTTTCTTTTCGGTGGATTGATAAATATGGCTTCCGAGCTTTCCAGCAACTTCTAAGATCCTTTCTGTTACCCTACGCACTTCCTGTATGTCCTGAGAGGAAGCAAACACATTCTTACCCTCTTGAATAGCATTTTCAACTTCTGAAACGAGATCCGCTGGTATTCTGTCTTTGTTTTCTTTTAAGACCTTCTCTAAGTTATAGATGTGCATATCAAGTTGATTTTTGGCATCTACCAGTTCTCTCTTCTTTTTGTCTTCTTCCTCGTGCATCTGAGCATCTTTTATTATCCTCTCTATATCCTCTTGGGTGAGCCCAGAAGATGGTTGAATTCTTATGGATTGTTCCTTGCCTGTTCCTAAATCCTTGGCAGTTACGTGCAGTATGCCATCCACGTCTATGTCAAAGCAAACCTCTATCTTTGGCACCCCCCTTGGTGCGGGTGGTATGCCAGTAAGATAAAACTTACCCAAGGATTTATTATCTTTAGCCAGCGGTCTTTCCCCTTGTAAGACATGAATCTCCACCTCTGTTTGATAGTCGCTAGCAGTGGTGAATGTTTCGCACTTTTTGTAAGGTATGGGCGTATTACGAGGGATGAGTACAGTCATAACCCCACCGTAGGTTTCCACACCCAAGGAGAGAGGGGTCACATCCACAAGAAGTATTTCCTTTACCTCTCCTGACAGTATGCCTGCCTGTATGGCCGCACCCACTGCCACTACCTCATCAGGATGGACTCCTTTATGAGGTTCCTTACCGAAAAATTCCCTTATCCTTTGCTGCACCAACGGAATTCTGGTAGAACCACCTACCAAGACTACGTCATCTATATCTTGAGGTCTAAGCTTAGCATCTTCCAAAGCTTTTTTAACTATCTCCATAGTCCTGTCAACCAGATCCTTTATCATCTCTTCCAGCCTTGCTCTGGTGAGCTTTTTTTGTAGGTGCAGTGGTTGATTGGTAGATGGGTCTATGGTTATAAAGGGTAGGTTTATTTCCGTCTCCAGCTTAAAGGATAGTTCCTTCTTGGCTTGTTCAGAAGCGTCCTTTAGCCTTTGGAGGGCTGTTTTGTCTTTTCGGAGATCTATACCTGTTTCCTTTTTAAACTCTTCTATTAACCAGTCCATTATCCTTTCATCTATGTTGGCGCCACCAAGATGCGTATCTCCAGCAGTAGCCCTAACTTCTATTACTCCTTCTCCGCCTTCCAAAATAGATACGTCAAAAGTGCCTCCTCCAAAGTCATAAACCAGTATCTTTACATCGCTTTTTTTGTCTAACCCGTAGGCTAATGCCGCAGCTGTGGGCTCGTTTAGTATCCTTAGCACCTCAAGCCCTGCTATTTTCCCGGCGTCCTTTGTTGCCTGCCTTTGCCTTTCGTTAAAGTATGCAGGCACAGTGATTACAGCTTTTGTTATCTTTTCTCCTAAGTATGCCTCTGCGGCCTCTTTTAATTTCTTCAGAACTTGAGCACCTACCTCCTCTGGCCTTACTGTTCTCCCTAAGTTTTGAATTTCAAAGCTAGCATCTCCCTTTTCATCAGGAACCACTCTGTAAGACACCCTTTTGGCTTCATCTTTTACCTCTTCAAACTTTCTACCTATGAACCTTTTGGATTCGTAAATTGTATTCTCTGGGTCCAGTATGGCACGCCTTTTGGCAGGCTCACCTACCAGAATTTCTTTTTCCTTTGTCCAAGATACCACAGAGGGAGTCAGCCTAGAACCCTCTTGATTCTGTATGACCACCGGCTCATCACCTATCATAACCGCAACCACCGAGTTTGTAGTTCCTAAATCAATTCCTATTACCTTCTCTGCCATACTCACACCTCCTTAATTGGTAGTATCTAATTTAAAAATTTAGTGTATTTTTGTCAAGTTTTTTATTATAACAAATATTAACTTAATACGTTGGGTGAGAAATTAGTAAAGCGTTGCGTTTCTTTATTAGAGAGCCCTTTTTAATTATCCGTCCCTTGAGGGCAGAAATGTTATTCAAACCTTTGATATTCCTTAACTTGTCGACCTCCCGGGATTTTTACCCTATTGCAGGTCGACAGAAAATTTGTTATATTTTATAAATGTCCCCCCGAGATGGGGTGTTTGTTGGGGGCTTT
>CAZZKD010000264.1:0-2110 GCA_964655095.1 uncultured Thermocrinis sp. | reverse complement strand
TCCATCCCACACAGTGGGCTTGAAACAGTTGGTATGAAGATACAAGCAAGGAGCCTATTAAGGTTAAGTCTCCATCCCACACGGTGGGCTTGAAACCCCAACTTACCACCTTAATCAAAATAAGGTAAATCAATAATTTTGTCAAGGGGGTCCCCCTCGCAAATGAAGGTTATTTTCCGAAAATCCGAGGTTGTGCAAAGTTGAGTGTGTTATTGTCAAATTTAAGTCCTTGTCTCCCAATGCTTTAAGCAATCGTGCATAATTATGACTTTGTGCAATTACATAATTATGACTTTATGTTTTTGTGATGACTTGTATCTCTCAGAAGCTTGAGAAACGGAGTTTTAGCTTATCTTAAATTGAGACAAAACAAAAGGAAAGACTATCCCTATTCAGTTGCCAATTTGACAAGGGCTATTCAAAAGCCCTCAAAAACTTTTACTAATTATAACACACATTTGTGCTTTTGGTGTTGCAAGCAAGAAAAAGGTTGGAGATATTTTCAAGAGTTCAAAAGCCTTTTTGTCAGGCGGTTGCTATAAGCCAAAGCTAAAATTAGCAATCTCTCTCTTAGTAGCAACAAAACAGCAAAGTAAGCAAAGGCGCAGGCTGGTATGCTGATTAATAAACTAACTCCTTTTAGAGTAAATCCAAACCATCCCATCAGCAAACCTGCAAAAAATATTTTTACCATTCCGGAGAAAAAGTCTCTCCAATCAATAATTTTGTAGGTATTTTTTAGAAGGTATGCAAAGGAAAAAACAGAAGAAGAGGCGGTTCCTAAGGCCAAGCCTACCACACCAAGCTTAAGGACAAAGGCGTAAAGGTAAGCAGTCAAACCTTCAAAGATTATGCCCAAAAAACTTGCCTTTACAGGAGTGTATGTGTCTCCCCTTGCAAAAAATACACTGCTGAGGGCTTTTTGAAGGGAAAAGAAAACCAAACCTAAGCTGTATGCCTGAAGGACCAAGGCAACCACCTTAACATCGTTCTCTAAGAACTTTCCCCTACCGTATAAAAGCTCTACTATTTGCTCTGCAAAGACTAAAAGACCCACAACCGACGGGAAAGAAAGCAGGAGTATAAAGCGAAATGCTAAAGTTGTGTTTTTTACTTTGTCCTCTCCATGAGAGAGGGCAGAAAGCAAAGAATTTGCCATACCAACAGATATAGCACCCAAGGGAAGCTGAAAGATACGGTTAGCATAATAAAGGTAAGATATGGAACCAAGGGCTAAAAAAGAAGCCAAGAAAGTATCAATAAAAAAGGAAAGTTGGGCTACGCCAAAGCCCGCAAGCGCTGGCAAAAGTCTTTTGAATAATAGCTTTACATGTGGATGAAACCTTAGGCTAAAGCCCAAAGGAACTCCTTTCAAAAAGGGAAAATGAAAAAGAAGCTGAAAAAGACCACCTAAGAGAACACCCGCTATGAGCGAATAGTAACCAAAGTGGTGAGCGCTGACAACAACGACTAAGGAAAAGCCTAAGTTAAAAACCGCTTGGGCAAAGGCAGGCACAAAGAAAATACCTCTTGTATTCAAAACCGCCATAAAAAAGGCAGAAAGACCTACAAAAATAAGGTAGAGAAATATCCACCTGCTCATAAAAACAGTTAGGTCAAAGTAGGATTTAGCCCTAATTCCTGGTGCTATAAGGCTTATTATTTGCTCTGCAAAAAGCACAAGCAACAAGGTAGTAAAAAGGTTTATAAGAAGATAGTATGTGAAGGTGGATTGGAGAAACTCCCTTTCTTTTCCCTCCTTTATATCCTTGGCGTATATCGGAACAAAGGCAGCGTTAAAACCTCCTTCTCCAAATAGCCTTCTGAAGGTATTGGGAAGCCGAAAGGCTACAAAGAAAGCGTCCGTAATACTTGATACACCAAAATAGTAAGCTATTAAAGCATCTCTAACATAACCTATTATTCTGCTGATTAATGTGGCTATGGAAAAGGCTATACCGTGTTTTATTATTCGCATTCATTTTTGGTGCCGGAGGCGGGAGTCGAACCCGCACGCCCTCACGGGCACTGCCCCCCCCCGACACCGCCTCTGCCAAACCCGCCCCCCCCCCCACCTATTTCACAACCTACCCTGCACGCACACGACAGC
>CAZZKD010000263.1:0-7949 GCA_964655095.1 uncultured Thermocrinis sp. | reverse complement strand
AACAACTGTTCTTTGATATGTTAAACATAGCATTCCGCCTGACAAAACCCAAAACCCAGAGGGCAGAGGGTATTCCAGGCAGTATTCCGTCCCGCCTGGTGCAGGTGGAATGGAAAGCTCTCTTAAACTTTATTTCTTTCTCAAAACTTCTTGCTTGGCTCAGGATAGTTGAAACTTCTCAACTCAAACTCAAAAAACTACTCAAATGGGTAGGTTCGGATAAGTATGGTTAAGGAAAAATGGGATGGTGATATTTTAGTTTATGATATTAACCCTCATGAGAGTTCCTTTAAGTTGGCTAAATGAATTTGTTGATTTGGAAGGGATAGAGGCAGAAGAGATAGCAAAAGTCTTAACTCTAAGAAGTGTGGAAACGAGTGTTAGTATTTGGTATGGGGATGTGGAGGGTGTGGTTTTTGGAACTGTGGTTAATCTTACGACCCATCCAAAAAACGAAGAGTTAAAGATCTGCGAAGTTAAAGTAGGAGAGAACAAAACGGTTCAGGTAATAACAAGAGATACGAGTTTGAAGGAAAAAAATGGTGTTTTGGTAGCCCTTCCTGGGGCAAGGGTAAGCGGGAAAGTTATAGGAGAAAGGGAATTTTGGGGTGTGGTTTCACAGGGCATGCTTCTTTCTGGCTCCGAACTTGGCTTAGAGGATAGCTCGGAAGGAGTTTTAAAAGTTGATGAGGACTATCCTCTCGGCACTTCTGCTAAGAGGGTTCTCGGTTTTGGAGAGCCTGTTTTGGAGGTGGAGATCACACCAAACAGAGGAGATCTCCTTAGCATCCTGGGCATTGCCAGAGAAATAGCAACGCTCTTTGACCGTTCCATGAAACAGATAGAAGAATATCAATTAGGAGACTTTGGAAGTTTAGATATCAGAGTAGATGATTCAGACTGTAAAAGATACAGAGGGGTAGTCATAGAGGGGATACAGGTAAAGGATTCTCCTTTTTGGTTAAGAAAAAGGCTCTGGCAGTGCGGAATTAAGAGCATAAACAACGTGGTAGATGTGACAAACTACATCATGCTTGAGAGGGGGCAACCTTTGCATGCCTTTGATTTAGATAAGATAGAAGGAGGTATAGTGGTAAGAAGTGCAAGAGCAGGAGAAGGGATAAACACCCTTATGGGTGTATACAAAGAACTGACAGAAAACAACCTGATCATAGCGGATAGTAGAAAACCCCTTGCTATAGCTGGTGTGATTGGTGGAGCAGAAAGTGCAGTAAATAAGAACACTACAAAGATCCTGCTCGAAGGAGCACATTTTAACTCTTATAGGATCAGAAGGTCCGCAAAGAGCCTGGGAATACAGACAGAAAGCTCATACAGGTTTGAAAGGAATGTAGATATTGAGTCTCTGAAGAGCCATCAAAACAAGGCTGTAGAACTAATTCTAAGAGTGGCTGGTGGAAAGGTAAGTGCGGTAAGAGATGTATATCCTGAACTGTATAAACCTGCGAAGATCTTTTTGTCCTTTGGAAAGTATAAAAGATACGCTGGGGAAGAGTTGGACAGAGAATACGCCCAAAAGGTCTTGCAAAAACTGGGTTTTGAGTGTTACCCGTCCTCCTGTGGGTTAGAAGTGTTTGTGCCTGCCTTTAGAAGCTTTGATGTAAAGGGAGAAGCTGATTTGGTAGAAGAGATCTTAAGGGTTAGGAACTACAACAGCCTAAAATCTGAACCTCTGCCCATTCCTTCCGCACCAAAGAGAGCAAGTAAGCTTGAAAACACTATAAGAACATTCCTATCTTCCAGAGGTTTTTTTGAGGTACTTAACTTTTCTTACGGAAGTTTGGATCTTTATTTAGCCTTAGGCTTGGAACAGCCAGAGCTTGAGATAGTGAACCCTCTGCTGAAGGATGAAAGGTTCCTGCGCACATCCCTAGTTCCCTCCTTGATTAGATCATACATTCACAATCAGAAAAACTTTATCCAGCAAGTTTCCATCTTTGAGTTGGGTAAAGTCTTCTTTGAGGACCGGGAGGAAAGAAGGTTGGGAATTTTGTCCTGCGGTAACCACTCTTTAGAAGAATTTAGAACCTTGGTCTCGGACTTTTTAACCTACATAAACGTGGATCACTTTTCCCAAAAGTCCAATTATTCCTTTTTGCACCCGAACCTTCAGATAGACTTTATGGTTGAAAGAGAAAAGATAGGTTTTTTGGGAGTGTTGCATCCACTCATACAAGAACAACTGGAGATAAAAAACAGTATTCTGATCTCAGAGCTTTACGTCGAAAAGTTGCAACCTAAAAAGCGTAATTATAGGAGCTTTTCCAATTATCCTCCTGTAGTCAGGGACCTTTCCCTGGTTATGGACAAAGACCAGCCGGTGGATAAATTAATTTTATACCTTAGGAAGCTGGAAGAGGTGGAAGATTTGAGTGTTTTTAGTGTATGGACTAACGAAGAAGTGCTTGGGGAAGGCAAGAAAAGCGTGAGTATTAGACTCTTTCTGAGAAGCGCCAAAAGTATGTCTGATGAAGAAGCTAACAGCATAGTGTTTAAGTTGGTGGAAGGCTTAAAGAAAGAGTTTAATGTAAGTCTGAGGTAGAACAAGCCTGCCCTGTTAGTAGTGGAGAGGATACAATTGGGGTCCACAAGGTGAGGCTATAGGGAGTCCGAGCTCCGGGATTGTCCCACCGAGGACGTTCCGGGAGGGCACCCACCTATTGGTATCGGGGCCCACCAAAGCCTCTCCTCCTACGGCCGGGCGGGTTCTTCTTGCCTTCCCCTCCTGTATGGAGGCGGAAGATGAAAGTTTTAAGCAAAAAAGAATTAAGGAATAGAATTAGAAGCATAAGGAGGAGTTTGTCTGCAGACCAGCATCAAGCCCTTTCCCAGAGCATTCTGGAACATATAAAAACTTCTGGCATATTAAACAACGCAGACCTGATTTTAGCTTTTTGCCCTTTTGACGGAGAGCCAGACATTTCTCCTATATTCAGCGAGATAATCAAAGCCGGAAAAAAACTCCTTTTACCAAAGGTTGTAGGCAAAAGCATGAAGCTCTGCAAAGTTTGCTCTATTGAAACACTAAACCCGGGTAATTTCTGCATCTTAGAACCTGCAGAATGTGAAGAGGTAGATCCAGAAAAAGTGGAGTTAGCCTTAGTGCCCGGAGTTGCCTTTGACAGGAAAGGCTGTAGGTTGGGTATGGGAAAGGGTTATTACGATAGGATACTGGGGAAGGTGAGAGGTTTAAAGGTGGGAGTAGCCTTTAGCTTTCAGGTCCTTGAGGAGATCCCATGCGACCCTTGGGATCAGAATGTGGACGCAATTTTAACTGAAAAAGGAATCTTTTACAGGAGGTAGGAAGATGAGCGAGATTATGCTGATTGGAGTTTTGGGTTTAGTAGTATTGGCTATAGGAATAGGGGTAGGTTTTCTCCTTTTCAGAAAAACACCTACACAAGTGCCAATACAATCGGAGGAGGTGCAAAAGCTATTAGAAAATGCCCAAAGGGAATATGAAAAGATTATAGGTATTGCGAGGGAAGAAGCTCTAAGAACTAGGCAGGAAGCGGAGGAGAAAAAGAAAGAAATTGAGCAAATGTTGGCTCAAAAACGCTCAGAACTTGATAAAAGAGAACAAGAGCTTGAACAGAGATTGAGAAGTGTGGAGCAAGCTTTAAATCATAGGGAGCAGTCTTTGGTTCAAAAAGAGCAGGTTATAGAAAGGAGGTTTGAGGCTCTTGAAAGAAGAGAGGAGGATTTATACAAAAGGGAGAAAGAATTAAGAGATTTAGAAAGGCATTTAGAAAGGATACAAAGGGATTTGGAAAGCAGAATTAAAGAAGTTCAAGAATTAGAAAAAGAGGTCCAAAGGCTAAAAGATAAAGAATTGCTTGAACTTCAAAGAATAGCAAGTATGACTTTGGAGGAAGCTAGAGCGGAAGTGCTAAGGAGGGCAGAAGAGTCGGCTAGGATAGAAGCTATAAAAATAGCCAAAAAGATAGAAGATGAAGCAAGAGAAATGGCAGACCTGCGCGCAAAGAGGATAATAACTACTGCCGTCCAAAGGTTGGCATCGGAGATAGCTATAAACTACACAACCACTGCAGTGGAGCTTCCCTCCAACGACTTTAAAGGAAGAATAATAGGAAGGGAAGGTAGGAATATACGGACTTTTGAACTTCTAACAGGTGTGGACCTAATCATTGATGACACTCCCGATATAGTTACCATATCCTCCTTTGATCCACTTAGAAGAGAAATCGCAAAGGAAGCTTTGGAGAGACTTATAGAAGATGGTAGAATCCATCCTGCCAGGATAGAGGAGATAGTAAATGAAGTTAAAAAGGAAATAGATGAGAAGATAAAGAAGACGGGAGAAGAAGCCTGTATGGAGCTTGGTCTATACGACATAAACCCGGGGCTTTATTACTATGTAGGAAAACTTTACTATAGGACAAGCTACTCTCAGAACGTGCTTTTACATTCAAAAGAAGTGGCTTACATTGCAGGATTGCTGGCAGAAGAGCTGGGTTTGGATGCTAAGATGGCAAGGAGGGCAGGGCTTCTTCACGACGTTGGCAAAGCCATATCCCACGAGCTTGGTGGTTCTCACACAGACATAGGCATAGAGCTGTGCAAAAGATACGGAGAGCCAGACCAGGTTTTGAATGCTATAAAAGCACACCACAACGAGGAACCGGTCAGATATCCAGAGGTTGCTCTTGTTTGCGCTGCAGATGCTCTGTCCGCCGCAAGACCTGGTGCAAGGAGAGAAACCTTAGAGGCTTATCTCAAGAGATTGGAAAAGCTGGAGCAGATTGTAAAGTCTTTTAAGGGTGTAGCAAATGCTTATGCAGTTCAGGCGGGAAGAGAGGTTAGAGTTTTGGTAAGTCCTGAAGAAATGACCGATGAGGAAGCCTATCAACTATCAAAGGATATAGCCAGGAAAATAGAGGAAGAGCTTGAATTTCCTGGTCAGATAAAGGTAGTGGTAATTAGGGAGACCAGGCATGTGGAGTACGCAAAGTGAAGACCTAACTCCAATGCTCTCTCAGTATCATGCGCTAAAAAGGCAGTATGCGGACTGCCTTCTTTTTTTCCGCCTTGGGGATTTTTACGAGCTGTTTTACGAGGATGCTGTGGTAGGTTCTAAGGAGCTCGGACTTGTGCTAACTTCTAGGCCTGCCGGGAAAGGGAAAGAGAGGATCCCCATGTGCGGAGTGCCCTACCACTCATCCCAATCTTACATATCAAAGTTGGTAAGCCGTGGGTATAAGGTGGCTATATGCGAACAGTTAGAGGACGCATCGCAAGCTAAGGGAGTGGTAAAAAGGGACGTCGTGAGAGTGCTAACACCTGGCACACACTTTGAAAAGGAGCTTACTGGCTTAGCCTGTATTTACCAAAATGGGCGAAAATTCTACTGCTCATACCTTAGCCCATCCACAGGGGAGTTTTTTGCAGGTAAGTTCAACAAAGACAATTATTTGGAATTTCTTTTGAAGTTCCAACCAAAGGAGATCTTGTATTCTAAGGATTTAGAGGAAGAAATAAAAAAGGTATTAAAAAGTTTCTTTACCCCTTACACTGAGGATGACATCCAAGAAGGTCTTGAACTTTTAAAGAAAGACTTTAACATCTTTCATTGGTCGGGCTTAGGCTTTGAAGAGAGGGAATTTTTGATCCCCTGCGGTGTGGTTTATCTTTACCTAAAAAGAACACAGAAGGGGTTTACTCCTTACGTGCAAAAGCCAAAAGTTTATGCGGGAGAAGGCTACATAAAGATAGACTACCGGACAAGGAGAGGTCTTGAACTCTTAGAGAGCTACGAAGGGAGGGAAGACCTTTCCCTCTTTGGTGTTATAAACAGAACGCTTACTGGTATGGGAAGAAGGAAACTGAAGTTTAGGATAACTCATCCCTTTCTTAGGGAAGAAGATATAAAGAAGGTTCAACAGGCGGTTGAGGAGCTTACAGAAAACAGAGAACTATTAAAGAATATAAGGTCCAAGCTTGAGGATATGGTAGATTTAGAGAGGCTTACAGCCCGCATAAGCGGGAACGTGGCAACTCCAAGAGAGTTTACCTCGTTAAAAAAAGCACTAAAACTTTGTCAGGAGCTAAGGGATGTTTTAGGAAAGTCCCATTCAGAACTTTTAAAAGAACTTTTTTATAACTTGGAAGACGTGGAAGACATCTACCAAGACATAGAAAGGACCTTAGTGGATGATCCACCCATACACCTAAAGGAAGGTGGGCTTATAAAGGAAGGTGTTCATCAGGAACTAAACGAGCTGAGAAAATTAAAAGATAGAGCGGAAACTATTCTAAGGGAGTATGAAGAAAGGCTAAGGAAAGAAACAGGCATACAAAGCCTAAAAGTAGGATACAACAGAGTTATGGGCTATTACATAGAGGTGACAAAGCCAAATCTGAGATACGTGCCAAGTTATTTTAGGCGTAGGCAAACCCTTTCCAACTCAGAAAGATTTACCACAGATGAGCTTCAGAGATTAGAGGAAAAGATTTTATCCGCTGCGACAAGAGCAAACGAAATAGAGTATCAGCTTTTTTTGGAGTTAAGGGAAAGGGTCTTAAACAGCATACACAGAATCCACAAAAACGCTCAGCATATTGCAGAGGTGGATTACGTTCAAAGCTTAGCACAGATAGCTTTGGAGAAAGGTTGGAAAAAGCCAGAGCTCTCTAAGGAAAAGATAATTTACATAGAGGAAGGAAGGCATCCAGTTATAGAACAGTTTAGTAAAGAATACGTGCCAAACAGCACTTACATGGATGAGCAAAACCTTATACACATAATCACCGGACCAAACATGGCAGGTAAATCGAGCTACATAAGGCAGGTAGCGGTTCTGGTTCTTCTTACTCACATAGGTTCTTTCCTTCCCTGCAAAAGTGCACGTATAGGTTTAGCGTCCTCCATACACGCAAGGATCGGCTCAGGTGATATATTAGCCTTAGGTGTTTCTACTTTTATGAATGAGATGATGGAAGTTTCTGCTATTCTAAATTCTGCAGACGAGAGGAGCCTTATAATATTGGATGAAGTAGGAAGAGGTACATCTACTTACGATGGTATAGCCATATCAAGGGCGATCGTTGAATATATAGCTAAGAAAATAAAAGCTCGGACCTTGGTAGCAACACATTACCTGGAGCTAACCAGTTTGGAAACAGATTTTCCAGAGATAAAAAACTACCATATGGCTGTCTCAGAGGGAGAGCAGGAGATAAACTTTTTGTATACGTTAAAAAGAGGGAGCGCAAAGGGCAGTTTTGGAATATATGTGGCAAAGATGGCAGGACTTCCAGAAGAGATCATCACGAGAGGTTATGAAATCCTGTCAAACTTCGATGAAAACCTACCCATTTTGGAGAAGGTTTATGAAAACTCAAAAAGATTGGAAGAGGAAACAATTTACAAAGAGGTTGTGGAAAGCATAGAAAAATTAGACATAGCCAACACCACCCCCCTTAAAGCCCTTCTTATACTTGCGGACCTCAAAGAAAAAATCACATCAAAGAAACTGTTTAATCCGTCTCCCTTTCCGAACTCTCCACAATGATCTTAGAGATTACGTCTTGCAACTAATCATTTCACGCCTAAATATGAGACCGTTCGAAAAATCCTTCAAGGTGGTTATAATAAAAGCCTAAGATTTATGTAAGCGTGCAGTTTAAACTCCAGCTGAACAGTCCAGATAGAAAAAAGCTCTTTCAGCTAAGAGGAATAGGTTAGTTCCCTTAGAGGTTGGGGGACGTCTCAATGGGGGGTTTTGAAAAGCAACCTCAGTTAGTATAATACTGGAAAGATGTTCAATTTAGCTAAAAGCT
The DNA here is from genome assembly GCA_964655095.1 of uncultured Thermocrinis sp. Lineage (GTDB taxonomy): Bacteria > Aquificota > Aquificia > Aquificales > Aquificaceae > Thermocrinis. The sequence continues at coordinate 128 of CAZZKD010000263.1, read as the reverse complement.
ATATCTTATTTTTCTTTTCTCACAAGAAAGCAGAATCAATAAGAGAAGCAATTTTCAGAACGTCTTTTATAAACTTATTCGCAAGGATCTTTGGATACTTGAGACAACTCTCAATAGCCATTCTCTTT
>CAZZKD010000262.1:0-1881 GCA_964655095.1 uncultured Thermocrinis sp. | reverse complement strand
AAAACCGTAATAGTGCCAGAGCCGGTGGCCTTTCTCATATGGAGCCTCATCACCCATAAAAGTTCATAGCAAAACGCTTTCTAAATTTTTAAATTATTTTGTATGCTCAAAGAGAAATTTGCCTATTACTCTTTAAGAGACTATTTAAAAGGAAAGTATGGCAGAAGGGTCCAAAAGATAACCGTATCTTTGCCCTTTACCTGTCCTAACATAGATGGGACAAAAGCTTATGGGGGATGTACTTACTGCTTTTCTGGCACCAGACCAGCTCATCTGAGCCCTTCCGTGCCTTTAAAAACTCAGATAGAAGAAGGCATACGTAGAGCAAAGGAAAGATACGGTAAAAATATTCTGTTCTTTGTCTATTATCAATCTTACTCAAACACTTACGGAGAGATAGATTATCTAAAATCAATCTACGATACAGCTTTAGAGTTTGACGAGGTGGTGGGAATAGACGTAGGAACAAGACCAGACTGCGCTCCTGAATGGGTCCTTGACCTTTTGGAAAGCTATACAGAAAAGGGCTTGGAGGTTTGGGTAGAGTATGGGCTTCAATCTGCCAATTTTAAAACTCTTAGGTTCATAAACAGGGCTCACGGAGTTTCTGACTTTGTGGATGCGGTTTTAAGAACTAAGAGAAGAAACCTAAAGGTGTGCGCCCACATAATTCTTGGGCTTCCCTTTGAAGACAAAGAAGACATGCTGGAAACTGGAAAACTCTTGAGCGCTTTGCCAATAGATGGGGTTAAAATTCATCCTTTGCACATAATAAAGGGAACTAAGATGGCACAGCAGTATTTAAACGGAGAGTTTGAGGTCTTAACTTTGGAAGAGTATGCAGAAAGAGCAGCAGATATAATAGAAATACTCCCTCCAAACGTAGTAATACACAGGCTTACTGGAGAAGTGGAGGAGGATAGGTTGATTGCGCCGGATTATTGCACCTACAAAAAGAAATTAGAGGTTATTAAAGCCATAAATGAAGTCTTAGAAAAAAGAGGTAGCTACCAAGGTTGTAAAAGTGCGTTTGTAAGATGAAAAAGGAACATTGGGCTTTGCTTTCACTTTCTGTAAATCTACTTCAAACCTTTCTGAAACTTATAGGGGGTATATTGTCCGGCAGTCTGTCTCTTATAGGAGAGGCTATACATTCCCTTTCTGACTCCTTTGCCTCTGTTGTTGCTTATTTAACCCTTAAGTTCTCAAGCAAGAAAACTGCCCGTTTCCCTTACGGGCTTTACAAGCTTGAAAACATAGGCTCTTTTATCATAGGTATTTTCTTGCTCTTGGCAGCTTATGAGATAATAAAAAGAGCGCTTACTGAAAAGATAAGCATAAAGGAAGAAGGTTGGTTTTTTGGTGTGGGTGTGGTTGTGTTTTCTCTTTTTAGCTCTTCAACTCTCTCTTTCTTTGAAAGAAGGGCTGCAAAAAAGCATAACTCACCCACTCTTCTTGCAGACTCTTATCACACACTCACTGACGCCTTTGGCTCTTCCTTGGTGCTTATCAGTTTTCTCAGTGCATATTTTGGATATCAGTTGGATAGATTCTTTGCTCTGGCGGTTAGCCTACTTATAATCTGGACTGCTCTGGGGATACTTAAGAGGGAAATGGGTGTGCTTCTTGATGTATCCGCTGATGAGAAGACCCTTCAGAGAATAAGGGAAATAATACTCAATTTTGAGGATGTGGTTGAAATAAAAAATCTCTTTGTTAGATCTTCTGGAGGTAGGCTTTTTGCAGACATAACTATAACCCTTTCGGGTATGAACTTTGAAAGGATGCACTCCTTGGTTGATGAATTAGAAAAGAGGCTAAAAGAAGAAATTAATGAGCTTGAGATGGTTTTTATACACTACGAGCCGGCGGAAGGTTGCA
>CAZZKD010000261.1:0-6947 GCA_964655095.1 uncultured Thermocrinis sp. | reverse complement strand
TAAAAACAAGAATACAAAAGTTGCTGTAAGTACGGATCTTTTTTTCTTATGAAACAGGTCATCTACGACGGTAAGGTAGGTGGTTTTTTGAACTTGTACGGTAGCTTAGTATTTGAGCTTGATTACGTACCAAGTAAAATTTTTGTAGAAGCAGTCCTTGGTAAACTGAACTTTTTTGTTCTTGGTAAAGATTACCCAAGGCTTGTGGAAGAGGATGCGAGGATTCTCAACTACCAAAATGGTATAAAGTATCATCTTCCAAAGGGTGGTTTCCAGTTAGACAGATATTTTATGTTTGGAAAGGTGGAAGCTGTTGCAATTCAGGGACTTGACTTGATAAACCTGTTTTGGCTTGAAGTGCTTTGACTTATCTCTACTCTGAATACCGAAAACTCTCCTTCTCTGTAATAATCAAGCTTCCCGCCTATTAAAGCTAACCTGTCTTTTACATTTTTAAGTCCAACACCTTCCTTTAGATTATTAAATCCTACGCCGTTGTCCATCACCTCGATGAAAAGCTTTCTATCCTTTTGCCTTACAACCACCTTTATAATTCCAGCTTGCCACTTTAATCCATGTTTTAGGGCGTTTTCCACCAGCATCTGCACACAAAACTTGGGCACCTTCACCTCTAAATCTACGTCTTCTTGCGTTTGTATTTCAAGACTTACTCTTTCTCTTACTCTAAGTTTAACTATACTCCAGTATTCCTTTAGGTTTTCCAGTTCTTCCCTGAGGGTGATAAGGAAGTCCGAGTAGAGGGTTTTCCTCAAGAACTTGGAAAAGTTAATCAACGCCTTTTCTGCCTCCTCTGGGTTTGTGGAAACCAGCTCCGCTATGGCGTTTAGGATGTTGAAAAGAAAGTGAGGGTTTATCTGAAGCTCTAAGTTTTTGAGCTCTTGGGTAACTAATCTAAGCTTTAGTCGTTCCCATTCTCTTTTAGAAATTACTATCAGATATATCAAAAAACCAACCGATGCGGTAAGTATTCCGAGAACGTTCAAAGAAACTATTAACTGGAACTGTTTAAGTTCAATGTCCAGAAGGGCAATGTACCTGCAAAGTATGTAGCCTATATAACCACCGAAAAATCCCGAAAGGTAGGCAAGTGCGAGGCTAAATGGTATTCTAAGGAGCTTAGGTATCCTTTTTATAAGGACCCTATTGTTTAATTCGGTGGTAATCAGGGATAGGATAAATATGAAAAAACCTATAATAGCTCCAGAAAGAGCATAAGTAGGCCAGCTATCTGAGATCAGAAAGCCGACAAAGGTGCCCATGCAGGCGCCCATCAGCAAGGCAAAAAGCATTATGTATACCCATTCTCTTAAGCGTAGTTCCAGCATTTTCTAAAGTCCTTTTCTATAGAGAGCAGAAGGTTTATTACTCCTACCGAAACTCCCAGCAGACCCTGACCGGGGAAGACCGTATCACCTACCAAGAATAAGCCGTCCACCGTTGTAAAGGGAAGTGGATAGCGAAAGGGAAAATACTTGCGAACCATAGGAACTCCTCCCACCAAACCTTTGTATCTTTTGGTGTATCTTTCAAAGGTCTTTGGCGTACCCACAAAGGCATTCTGTATTGCACCTTTTAAAGCTGGAAGCTTTTTGTAAATTTTACATAGTATCTCCTCCTTGATGAGTTCCTTTCGCATGTCGTAGTCTTCCTTCGTTATGTTTTCCCAGAGTTCAGGACGCGCGTGTGTGGATACAGTCAAGCTCAGATACTCTTGGGAAGACATTGTACTATCTTCGGGCAGAGAAAGAGAAAGGAAAAGCTCCTTGGTCCCGCCCACGCTAAGGGGCTCTTCTTCCAAGATAAGTATGTGGCTGGGAAGGTCCTTAGCACGTTCTTTTTTTACCTTTGCATAAAGGGTTATTGCAGACCAGGCTTTGGAATAAACTCTCTTAGCCTTTCTTGAAAATTCTTTTACAGAATCTATCTCTACAAGGTCTTCTAAATTCCAGATGGTCGTGTTTAGTATTACCCTCTTTGCTCTGAACTGCCCCTTGGATGTTTCCAGCAGGAAGTACCCATCAGCCTTGATCACTTTAAAAACAGTGGTTTTTCTGTATATCGTTGGTATAACCTTTGCTATGCTTTCAATCAGGTTGGACATGCCACCAAAGGAGTAGTAGGTTTTGTTTATAGGATAGGAAAGGCCCAAAAGGGCAACCGCGTAAGACACTTCTTTCAAAAATCCCTGGGAGGTTATTAGAGATATATAGTCAAGCAACTGCCGATAATCTTGGTGTCCGGCTATATAACTTTTGAAAGTTTGACCACCTCTTGCATACCAGAGCAGTTGTTGTATAGCTTCAAAGGGATGTCTTAAAAAGAACCCTAATATGCTGGTGTATCCAGAAAAAGGTAAGAACTTCCAAAGAGTTTGCCAAAGCCTATGGGAAGAACTTTTTAACTCAGACAGCAGTTTGTAGTTTGCCACTCCTTTAAAGTTGCTATCCAACTCCTGCAAAAGCCTTTCAGAATCCCACCAAAGATTGATCCTTTTATCCATCACAAGCACTTGCATAGACATAGGGAGTTCCTTTAAAGCTGGAGAAACCTCAAGAAAGCTTAGTATCTTTCCCAGAGGCATAGGCTCTTCTAAGCCTGTTATGGTGGTAGCTCCCGCGTTGTAATAAAAACCATCCTTTTTGAAGGTGCCAGCACAACCTCCCAGATAAGAAAGGCTCTCAAAAAGGATCACGGACCTACCAAGCTTGCTAAGCAAAGCAGAGGCCAGCACACCACCAACACCTCCTCCTACGACAGCATAGTCAAACATCTCCATCAAAGAGTAAGATACAGAAAACCTAGGTCATACAAAATAAGTTTATGGCTTTTACGCAAATCTATTTTTACAATTTATTGCAACGCCTGTGTTAAAATAAAACATCTAAGCCTATTTTAGGAGGTGTGCATGAAAACCTTGGTAGAACTTGCCAATAGGGCAAGGGAGCTAAGTGGAGTGAGAATTTACAAAAGGAATGTAGAAGCAGTGCTGTCCGCAGTTCAAAAAAGTGGAGATTTTTGGGAAATTATAGATATGTCTGACCTGCCGGTGCCTGCCGCATCCGGTATAGTAAAGGTGCTTATAGAAGAAGGCATTTTGTTTATAGACGACGAAGAAAACTTAAGATTAACTCAAAAGGGCTTTGACCTTGTTAGAGAGCTGGGAATAGAGCCCTTTACGGATTACACCTGTAAAGCTTGCGAAGGTAGGGGCATACCTTTTTATGCTGATATAGAGCTATACAGAGAGTTTATACAGCTAACCAAAGACAGACCAAAGGCTATAAGGGATTATGACCAAGGATCTGTTACACCGGAGACCACCATAGCAAGGGTGCTCTTTATTGACTCCCGTGGAGACCTGAGAAACAAAGACATAATAGTGCTTGGTGCGGAGGATGACCTAACAGGCTTGGCAATTGCGCTAACAAGAAAGGCAAGGAGCGTGTTGGTTATAGACATAGACAAAAGGCTTATTGACTTTGACAACAGAATATTCAAAGAGCTTGGCATAGACAATGCGGAGGCAAGGGTTTGGGACCTAAGAAATCCGTTTCCACAGGAAATGCTGGGAAAGTTTGACGTTTTCGTGTCTGATCCACCGGAGACTTTGCCAGCCTTCAGAGCCTTCATAGGAAGGGGAATAGCAACTCTCAGAGAAGAGGGAGGAGTGGGTTACTTTGGTCTAACACTTAGAGATTCTTCCGTCTTCCGCTGGAGGGACTTTCAGATAGCCCTAACATCGGAGTTTGGAGTAGCCATAACTGACATAGTGCAGGACTTCAATCACTATATAACTTGGGATTACCATAAGGAAACAAAGGCAGCAGAGCTGGCGCCTGTGAAAAAAGATCCCAAAACCATATGGTATAAATCCGCCTGGTACAGAGTGGAAGTCCTCCCTGGTTTTAAAAGGTGGAACGAAGTAATATCTGACAATGTTTTCTACCTTGACGAAGAGGGATCAACTACTTGAAGAAGAGTTAGAAAAGTTTTTGATAGAAGAAGGATACCGCTTAGAAGAAGGGCAAAAAAGGGAAGTTTTGAAAACCTTAAAGGGTTGGTTAAAACCTTCGGTTGAAGGTAAAGGTTGGGTCAAAACCAAAGACTGCTCTTTTACTTTTGTAGATCAGAACTATGGAGAGCCTTACCACAGCATAACCGCAGGTGCAATTACAGAATGCATAGAAAAGTTCATAGAGCCTTCAGACCTTCTCCAAAAGGCAGAAAGTGCAAAGCTTATAGCGGTGGTGGATGTAGGCTTTGGTTTGGGATACAACACCGCAGTTCTTATTAAAAAGTTAAGGGATATAAACAAAAAGGTGAATATTCAGATTCTTTCTTTTGAAAAAACACTGCTTGAAGAAGTTTTACCTCCACCTGAAGAGTACAGACCTTATTGGCGCATGCTTTGGGATAATCTGCCTGAGTTTGAAAAGGAAGGAATAAGCTTTAAGCTTCTTTTAGGTGACGCAAGGGAGAAAGTTCAAGAGGTAAAGGACTTTCAAGCGGACGCTATTTTCCATGACGCCTTTTCTCCGTACAAGAACCCAGAACTTTGGAGTTTGGACTTTTTAAAAAGGGTGACGAGCTTTCTAAAGCCAGAGGGTGTATGGGTGTCTTACACCTCTTCCCTTGCAGTTAGGAAGGCTTTAAAGATCTTAGGCTTTAACCTTCAGAATACGAAGGCTGTAGGAAGAAAATTAGGGGGAACAAAGGCAGGAAAAAAGATAGAACAAAACCTATCGGATGAAGACCTTAGAAAGCTTAACACCTCTCCCTATGCTGTTCCTTTCTTGGACCCAAATCTTAACAGAAAGCCAATTCAAATACTCATAGATTATGCCCTTAAAGTAGTTTATAAGTCGGATGAGAAATAGGTAATTTCTCACCCAGCGTGTGTGTTATTATAATAAAAGTTTGAGATGTATGTGAGCGTGCAGTTCAAACATAACAGCCTTCAGAGTGAGCCAAGCAATCCCAAGCATGGACTAGTAAGAACCTGTCAAAGTGCTTGGCATTCCTCCCATGTTCTGGTGAGAAGAAGGTCAGTTTCTTTGGAGGTTGAGAAAACATCCCAATGAGAGGTTTGTCGAACAACTTCAAGAATACAGTTTCAGAAGTTTTTTCTTCTGTAAGCAAATATTACGACTTTTTCTTGAACCTTGTGACCTTTGGAAAAATAAAAAACTGGCAAAGTAATATGCTGAGCCTACTTGATAATGAAGGTAACACTTTAGATGTTGGCACAGGTACTGGTGAAGTGTTAGTGCGATCAAAATTTAAAGGACTAAAGGTGGGTATAGATATTTCTTTTGAGATGCTAAAAATGGCAAAAGGAAAATGTAGGGAATGCTATTTTATCTTTGCAGATGCAGAAGAACTTCCCTTTAAAGACAGTAGTTTCAAAAATCTAACTCTGTCCTTAGTATATAGGCACTTATACAATAGAGATAAGTTTCTGAAAGAAGCAAGCAGAGTGCTTGCAAAAGACGGAAAATTAGCCATATTGGACATTAATAGATTTTGGTTAACGCCAATGTTGGTATTTTTTATGAAATACCCTATGAAACCTGTAGGGATTGTCCTGTTTGGAAGAGATAAATGGGATTTTTTCATACATTCGCTGAAAAATAGCGTTGGAGAGGAAGAACTTAAAAAAGAGCTAGAAAAGGCAGGTTTTAGAATAACAAATATACATAAAAAGCTCTTAGGAATCGTTTATATAACTGTTGCGAAAAAGGTATAAAAGTCCCATCCCATTTTTCCTTAACCATACTTATCCAAATAACCCGCTTGTAGGACGGAGACTTGTCTGGAAAGTCCTTTTGCACCCCTTGGCTTTAGATTTTGTCAGGCGTAATACTATCCATGGAGATAAATATAACACACCTTGAATAGAAAATCAAAAAACTGCTCACTACCTTTATTGAGTTAAAGGTATAACACTGACAAACTTTTTATTTTTCCTGGATTCAAACTTAACTATACCATCTACCAGAGCATAAAGCGTAAAGTCTGATCCCATACCCACATTTTGACCTGGATATATCTTTGTGCCCCTTTGCCTTACTAAAATATTTCCTGCACGCACAAATTGACCTCCAAATCTTTTAACACCCAGTCTCTTTGAGTGACTATCTCTACCGTTTCTTGTTGATCCGCCACTTGCCTTAGATGCCATATTACTCCTCCTTTATCTCTTTTATTAGAAGCTCAGTAAAAAGCTGTCTATGTCCTCTCCACCTTTTGTAATTTTTCTTAGCTCTAAATTTAAACACAATCACTTTCTTTCCCTTTCCGTGCTTTACCACCTCTGCGATAACCTTACCTGTGTTGAACCGAATTTCTCCACCTTCTTTTCCGATAAGTATGGGCTTTAATTCAACAGTTTGCCCCTCCTGAACAGGAAGCTTTTCTACCCTTAACCGCATCCCTTGAGACACCATATACTGTTTACCACCACTCTCAATTATGGCATACATTCCCGACCTCCAATTTTTAAGAGGAGGGAGAAATCCCCCTCCAAAGGCTTAGATTACTTCTGTTGTTGTTCAGCAGGTTGTTGTTGTTGTTCAGCAGATTGTTGCTGTTCAGCAGGTTGTTGCTGTTCAGCAGATTGTTGTTGTTCAGCTGGTTGCTGTTGTTCTGCAGGTTGTTGCTGCTGTTCAGTAGGCTGTTGCTCCGCTGGTTGCTCAGCAGGTTTTTGTTGACATGACACCACAAATGCAGCTAAGCTAGCCACTCCAAGTAATAGAAACTTTTTCATTGCTTACACCTCCTCTAAAGATATTTACTCCAAAATGATTATAAATATGGTTAGATAGCTTGTCAATAGGGTTTAGGAGGTTGTTCGAAAAATGCCACTTTAGGAAAGTTATGGTATAAAAAATCCTTATGAGAAGAAGCAAGTTACCTTTACCAAACAC
>CAZZKD010000260.1:0-3586 GCA_964655095.1 uncultured Thermocrinis sp. | reverse complement strand
AGATCGTAACCTTCTGCATAAGCCAGTCCCACAAATTCGCAGTTTTGTAAAGCCCCGTGTCTTACCTCACCATTGCGAAGGGTCCCATAGACAAAAACATAAGCCATTTTTAACTCTCCCTTTTGTTTTTGTTTTTGTTTTTAGATTTAGATATGAGTTTATAGACTGTTTTCCCTTCAGAGATTACCGCAAATGCAGCAACTCCTACAGCAAGCCCCAGATAAAATACACTTCTAGTAACTAAAGCGGTTGCAGCCATCCCTCCGACGAATTCCAACATTTTTAACGCCCCCCTGTAATTGCCTTATTTGCAATTTTAGAGAGTGTTGCTGTACCCAAAAATCCCGTAACAGCTCCAAGCCAAAATTTACCGTTAGAGATCACAATCATCACAGCCATTCCAGAAACAAACTCTAACATTCTTTAACACCTCCTTATACTTATACAAACCCTCTCTTTTTACAAAATCTGACACTTGCTTTTTTGATTTTTGACTGAGTATATACATAACGCCTTTCAACTCCACACGGTAGATTAGGAACCGAAAAAGTTTATAAACAATTCTCTTGTAGTTTATATTATTAAACTTATGAAGTTCTACATAAAAACCTTTGGCTGTCAGATGAATTTTAACGATTCGGAGAGAATGAAGGGTATTCTAAATGGCTTAGGATACGAGCAAGCTCATAACTACGAGGAGGCAGACTTAATACTCATAAACACTTGCACTATAAGAGAAAAGCCCGATCAAAAGGTGTATTCTCTACTTGGCGAATACAAGAAGATAAAGGAGAAGAACCCAAAGGCTTTAATAGGAGTATGTGGATGTCTGGCTCAGAGGATGGGTTGGGAGCTTGTTAAAAAGACTCCCATCGTAGATATCATGTTCTCTTCTTACAACATGCACCAGCTTCCAGAACTTATTCAGCAGGCGCAGGCAGGTTACAAGGCTATAGCCATATTAGAAAATCCACCGGAGGACGAAGACAAGCTTTGGGAGTATCCAACCGTTAGGGACAATCAGTACTGCGCATACGTTACAGTTATGAAGGGATGTGACAAAAATTGCACCTATTGCGTAGTTCCAAAGACAAGAGGAAGACAAAGGTCAAGAAGTTTGGAAAGCATACTATCCGAAGTAAGGTCTTTAGTATATGACGGTGTTAAGGAGATTCACCTTCTTGGACAGAATGTAACCGCATGGGGGCAGGACATAGGCATGCACTTCTCGGAACTGCTATACAGAGTTGCCGAAGTGAACGGTGTAGAAAGGATAAGATTCACAACTGGACACCCAAGGGACATGGACAAAAGGATAGTGAAAGCTATGGGAGAAATACCTCAGGTTTGCGAGCACATACACCTGCCGGTGCAGGCAGGTTCCAATCGTATTCTTAAGCTCATGGACAGGGGATATACAAAAGAGGAATACTTGGAAAAGATCCAAATGCTAAGAGAATACAAAAGAGGCATAACTTTTTCTACAGACATTATCGTAGGGTTCCCAACAGAAACAGAAGAGGACTTTGAAGAAACCCTTGAACTAATAAATACAGTAAGGTTTGAACAGATTTTCTCCTTCAAATTCTCTCCAAGACCTGACACTCCAGCCTATTCTATGGAAGGTCAGGTGCCGGATCAGGTAAAAACCCAAAGGATGGACGCGCTCCTGAAAGCTCAAAAGGTAATCCTGTCAGAAATAGCAAAAGAATACGAAGGCACTTATCAGGAAGTTTTGATTGAAAGCTGGGAGGACGGAAAACTGGTAGGAAGAACACGCACAAACAGGTGGGCTACTATGGAAGGCCCACAAGAGCTTTTAGGTAAAACAGTTAAGGCACAAGTGGTGAAAGCCCATCCATATAACTTGGAATGTAGTATTCTTTCAGTCCTTTCTTAGGATTTCCACCACGCTCAGCTTGCTTGCTCTGTAGGAAGGTATAACGCTTGCCAAAAGTGAAATCAGCAAAGCCAAAACAAAAGTAATAACTCCATCCACCAATTCTATGTTGGAGGGGATGTGATCCATCAGATAAACCTCCGAAGGCACCCTAATAAGCCTGTAGTGATTTATCAAAAACTGTCCTATAAAAGCTAATATGATTCCAGAAACCGCACCACCAAATCCTAAAAGAAGACCTTGCATTAAGAAGGTAAGCATTATATCCTTTCTTTTAAATCCGTAGGTTCTGAGCACCGCTATATCCCTTACCTTGTCTCTTACCTTCATAAAAAGCAGGCTTGTGATGTTAAAGGAGGATAGGGTTGCCATGAGCAGTAAGACAAAGAAAATGGCTACCTTTTCAAGCTGTAAGGCGTTAAAGAGCTGGCGATTTAGGTCTATCCACGAACTGACAAAAGCCTTTGAACCGAATATTCTCTCTATCTTTTCTTTTACCTCCTGAGCCAGATATGGATCCTTTATATACACTTCGTAGCCCTTCAGTTGCCATTGCTGTCCAAAGAATTTTTGGGCATCATCTACGGACATTACTATAGTTAGATAATCCTGCTCAAAGGTTCCCGTTTTTATAAAACCTGCCACCTTGTAGTATCCTACCTTCGGGACAAAGCCAAGGGGTGTTCTCACACTGAACGGAGAAATCAATACTATTTCATCCCCTAATTCTATACCTAATAAACTGGCTAAACCTTCCCCCACCAAAACACCACCTTCTGTGTTTAAACCTACCTCCTCCCTCTTCATTCCCTTCACACTCACCGCCTGCACTCTTCCATCTTTGGAAACCATACCCTGATATATGGTTATATAAATTGTATTCTTTACTTCCGGAAGATTTATTATCTTATTCTCCTCTACCTCGTAGTTACCCTCTTCAATTAAGCTGACTATTATATGGGGTGTGGTGGATAAAATTTTCTCTTTGAGTGTCTTTTGAAACCCAGAAAAGGCACCCATTGTAAGCAATATGGCACTTACGCTGAGAGATATTCCCAAGAAGGCAATGAGAGATACTAACAGAGCCGAACCTTTTATGCTTGTAAGATATCTGATAGATAATCTAAAAATCAAACTCATAAAATCCTAAGTTTATCTAGTATTTCCCTTTGGCGATTAATTATGTAATTTCTCAATTTTTTTAAGTCTGAAGGATTTAAATCTAATTTGAAACCTAACCTAAAGTAAACCTCCTCTTCCTTACTTATAATATTTTTTAGCTCCCCAAGCGCCTCTATTGGGTTCTCTCCTGGAATTTCTATAATTAAAGATATGCTATTATGATATGCTTCCTTACTGTCCGCGCCTAAGGCTGAAAACAACTTTTCCACCTCTTGTTTTGGAAGCAGCACACCTATACCTCTCTCGCTAATATCTACTGCTTTTACAGAGCTGATACATTCATTTTCTATACAAAAGGATACAAAAACCGGCTTATTTTCAGTTGGTTCAACCCTTACAAATTCCCTCATTATAACTGGAGGTGGGGGGCTCACACTGTTAGCCGAAAGAACCAGTTCATCTCTTGTATTGCTAAAGATGTCACATTCAATGTAAACTTCACCTAACTTTATATATACTTTCTCTTCGGCGAAAGCGCGCTTGAATTTACACTCGGAAAAATCA
>CAZZKD010000259.1:0-3151 GCA_964655095.1 uncultured Thermocrinis sp. | reverse complement strand
CCAAGTCCTGAATGTGATAATGAGATGAGGGTGAGATCTTACAAAGGGTTGGCGTTCTCTTTGAGATCTCGTTTATCCTGTTTAGGTCGTAATCTATCCCTGCTTCGTTGGCTATTGCCAAAAGGTGCAAAACTGTGTTGGGAGAGCCCCCCATGGCAATATCTACCGCAAAGGCATTGTCAAAGGCTTCTATGGTAAGAATGTCTCTGGGCCTTATGTCTTCTTTCAAAAGCTCCATTATCCTTCTTGCTGTCTTTCTTGCCAAAAGCTCCCTTCTTGGATCCACCGCCGGTATGGTGCCGTTTCCCGGAAGACCAAGACCCAAAACTTCTGTAATACAGTTCATAGAGTTGGCAGTAAACATCCCAGAACAGCTACCACAGGTAGGACAGGCAGACTGTTCTATGAGTTTTAGTTGTCCCTCGTCTATCTTTCCAGCCTTGAGCTGTCCTATACCTTCAAAAACACTTATCAGATCTACCTTTTTTCCGTTTAGCTCCCCCGCAAGCATGGGACCACCGCTTATGAAGATAGTAGGAATGTTTAACCTGACCGCAGCCATAAGCATACCAGGCACTATCTTATCGCAGTTTGGAATGCAAATTAATGCATCAAGCTGGTGGGCTTCTACAACAGTCTCTATACAGTCCGCTATAAGCTCTCTTGAGGGCAAAGAGTAGTGCATGCCGTAATGCCCCATTGCAATACCATCATCCACTCCTATGACGTTAAACTCTATAGGCACGCCACCAGCTTTGCGCACCTCCTCTTTTATAGGTTCCACAAACTCCCTAAGATGCACATGTCCTGGGATTATGTCTATGTAGGAGTTGGCTATTCCTATAAGGGGTTTGTCAAAATCTTCGTCTGTAAGCCCGCAAGCTCTTAGAAGAGCTCTATGAGGAGCTTTCTCTACTCCCTTTTTAACAATATCGCTCCTTAGCATAAAGGATAGTATAAGTAAACTTTAGGTTGTGTCAAGGATGTTTGAGGCTGTTCGAAAAATCCTTCAAGGTGTTTATAATAAAAGCCTAAGACGTATGTAAAAAAGCTTAAAAGCCTTCAGAGTGAGAAGGGTGAGAAATAGGTTAGTTTCTTTAAGGGTTGTCGGACAGCCTTCCATCCTATACGGCGAGCTTAGAACGTTTTTTCACGTTAGTTCCTCCTCGCCGTAAGATACTACCACCCTGGCTGGTCTTAGAACTCTTTCGTGAAGGTAATATCCTTTTCTTATAGTTCTTATAACAGTGTTTGGTGAATGATCCAAGGATAGCTCCCTTTCTACTGCTTCCGCCAGCATAGGATCAAATTCCTTGTTGTCCAAATCCATTGCCTTTACTCCGTATTTTTCTAAGACAGCTACAAGTTGCCTATAAATCATCTCCACACCTGCCCTAAGTGCGTTTATATCATCGGTCTTTGTCTCTAACGCCCTTTCAAAGTTATCCAAAACTTCAAGTATGTCCAAAGCTAAGTTTTCATAGCCATACTTTCTAAACTCTTCTAAGTCTCTTCTATACCTTTCTTTCAGCAGCTCGTAATCTTTTTGTAGTTCAACCAGCCTTTGATTAGAAAATCTTGCAATTTGTTCAAGTTTGGAAACTCTCTCTTCTAACTCTTTTATTCTCTTTTCCTCTTCTCTTAGTTCTTCTACAATCTGTTCTTCAAGGGACTTATCCTCTTCCATGCGTACACCTCCTAAAAACTATAGTTTAAACTGGAATGAAGGTTTAATAATCCCTTTTAACCACGCTTTCCAAAAGCTCTACAAGATTTGAACCGTTTTCAAACTTGGATATGTATTCTATGACCTTCTCTATCTCCTGCCAAGCTCTTTTTTTGGTGTTCTCTACGCCCCCAAGTTCTATGACCTTTTGTCTTAGTTCTTCTCTGTTTTCCTTTCCAAACCTTTCCAAGACCCATTCTCTATCAAGCTGGTCCATGACGGATATGAGAGGATAGGTGCATTTCCCTTCCCTCAGGTCGTTGCCAGCAGGCTTGCCAAGTCTATCTTCTGAACCAACATAGTCCAGAGCATCGTCTATGAGTTGAAAGGCTCTTCCTACGCTCATTCCTATTTTGTAAAACTCCTCGTAAAAGGAACTTCCCGCCATTAGGGCACCAACTCCCATGCTTGCAGAAAACAGAGCTCCCGTCTTCCCATCTATGATCCTGAAGTATTCCTCTTCCGAGATTATTTTCCCTAAGGAGCTGAGCTCTAGGATCTGCGATTGGGACATGTGCATAACCGCTCTACTGACCAACTCCACAGCCCTTAGGTTGCCATAAACCGCGTAAAGCCAAAGGGCCTTTGCATAAAAGTAATCTCCACCCAGCACAACCGCCTGATTGCCAAAGATAAGGTTAGCAGAAGCTCTCCCCCTTCTGGTAAAAGCCCCATCCACCACATCGTCATGCAGTAAAGAAGCCATATGTATGTATTCTATTCCAACCGCTAAGGGAAGAACTCTTTCGCAGTTCTCACTAAACATCCTACAAACTTCTACCATAAGAATAGGCCTTATCCTCTTCCCTCCCGCTTCTATGGTGTATTTCCCCATATCCAGCACCAGTCTTACCTCTGGATCCAAGTATTCAAGCATCAAACTGTTTAGCTTTTCCAACTCCACCATCAAAAAGAATTATAAGCTTTCTACTTGCAAATTAGATGGCTTTGTCCAATTATTCATCCAGTATTCCTGGATATAGTCCCCCCCAAAGCCCAAGGGAACTAACCTTCTTGCCAGCCTTTGCCATCTCCCTTCCACAAGGATTAACTTTAAGGGAGAGAAGTCCCTTACAAAGAACTTCCCCAACAAAGGCAAGACAAGGGCTACCCTCAGAACTTGCCAAGCACTTTGACTGGCTTTTACCAGCCCCTGCTTGGGATTCCTTCCATCGGCTCCCTTACAGGAACTTGGCTCACTCTGAAGGCTTTGAATAAGTAAATCTTTCTCTCTTTGAATTTTTGTAAGTTCAGATTTTATAGCTTTCCGTTTGTATTGATTGGTCTCTTTTTTGAATTTTTCCTTGAGTTCCTTTTCCTTCTCTTCATAAGTGCATATAGCATACTCAAGATATTCTCTGTCCGAAAGAAGTTTTAGATAATTCTCAGGAATTTCTTCCTTAAATCCTAAAGCCCTTCTTCCTA
>CAZZKD010000258.1:0-5049 GCA_964655095.1 uncultured Thermocrinis sp. | reverse complement strand
TCCTATTAACTCGTGTAAGCTAATAGTCTGATAGCTTAAAAGGTTTCCATCTTCGCTAACCTCTGCTAAAGCCAAATGCAATGGACTTGCGTTTGTGTCTATGGCTATTACTCCATACTTTTTGGTTAGCCATATCTCAGGTGTAGGAACTTCAAAAGAAACATTCCCATAAATCTCTCCATCCCTTAGTTTCAGCTCTACTGTGTAAGGAAAATACACATTACTTTTAGAGCTTTCCCAAAGCATAGCTAAAAATGTGTTCCACTTGTCTTTTTCATTGCTTGGTTTTCTCAGCACCTTTGCATAAATAAGTTCCCTATTCCCTGTTGTAATTCTTAAGTGAAGCTCTCCGTTTATGCTTTCAAACCTTATAAGTCTGTTTCCTTTATCCGCTTTAGAACCTACGCTTATTAAAGTCCCTTGTCTTAGTTCCTTCCACTTTCTTTTTAACTGTTGTCTTTCTTTGCTTTTCTTGTTTTTGTTTTTACAGAGCTTTTCAAAAAGGGCTTTACCCCCAAACACTATTTTTTTGTCTGTTGAATACTGTTTTGCTTTGTAGATAGCAGAGTCTATGTATTTGGTAGGCAGGTCAGGAAACAGTTGTCTTAGCTTTTGGTATATTTGGCTATGGGAGTTTTTGGTTTTCAGTAGTTTATAAGCTGACCTTATAGCAGATGATTGCTTACGCATTAATTCCAAAAGCTTTTTTCTGTCAGGACCATTCAGTTGAAGTTTAAACTGCACGCTTACATACATCAGGCTTTTATTATAACTACTTCAGCACTGCCTGAAGGATTTTTCGAACAGCCTCTCGTAAATCTGACAGGTGTTCCCTTCACAAACCACAAGACCTCTAACAGGCTTTCTGATTACCACTTTGAAAGGTCTAAAGGCTTTTAGCATAGGCTCAAAGAATTCCTCCGTTTCTACCTTGTATATACCTTTTAGGTAGGCATAGAGACTTATCAGGTAAGAAGCGGAAAGGTTGGGTATTTCTTCTATTTGTCTGGCAAAGGCTTGCAGGTTCTTTTCTGCAAAGTCTATTAGGTCCGCTCTATCCGTTAAACTTCCAAGGGCCAAAAGCAAATAGGGAGCGGAGCCGTTAACCGATTGGGTAGGTGTGTCTGAAATACTTTTCAGCCTAATGCTCAAAAGTCCGTTTCCTTGCTCCTTTGTATCAAAGAAACCCCAGTTTTGTTGATCCCAAAACTTATCTATGGCTTTGAGTGTAAGATCTAAAGCAATCTCCAACCATCTTTTTTCTTGGGTGATTTCAAAAAGAGCCAAAAGCCCCCTTGCCAAAAAGATATAATCCTCGGAAAAACCTTCTACCCCTTGCGCATGTTCTAGTTCTTTGCCATTGTATAGCTCCCTGAGTATCCTCTCTGCAGTTTTTTTGGAGAAGTCTTTAGCCCAGCTGTCTCCGAAAACCTTGTAGTAAGAAGCCATAGCCTCCAACATCAACCCGTTCCAACTGGCGTAGATCGTTTTGTCTATAAAAGGTTTTTCTCTGTGCTCTTCTCTGTATTTCAAAAGCTTTAACTTAGCGCTTTCAAGCAAGGACTTTACTCTCTCTATGGGCATGGACAAAGTCTTTGCAATTTCCTCCTCCTCCATGGCTATGAACAAGACGTTTTTAGAAGGGTCATGATGAAGCTCTCCCTTTTCCCCAATGTCAAAGTAGAGTTTTACAACTTTTAGCTCATCTTCCGAGAGTATGTTTTGAAGCTCTTTTAGGGAAAAAGTGTAGTATCCACCTTCGTCCAGAAGGCCTATATCTGCATCTTGGGATGCGTAGAAGCCTCCTTCTGGATCGGTTGCTTCCTTTCTGTAATAATCAACTATGCCCTTTGCGGTGCGCCTGTAAAGCTCCTTTGGTAGGATCTGATAGGCCATAGAGTAAAGTTGCAAAAGCTCTGCGTTGTCATAAAGCATTTTCTCAAAGTGGGGCACAATCCATCTTTGATCGGTTGAATACCTAAAAAAGCCACCTAAAAGATGGTCATAAACCCCTCCTTTTGCCATGGCGTCCAAGGAAAGTTCAACTACTTTTAAAAGCTGTTTGTTCTTTGTGAAAAAATACCTGTATAGCAAAAGTTCCCAAGCCTTTGCATGGTGAAACTTTGGTGCATCTCCAAGCCCACCGTATTGGTAATCTATGGAAAGGAGTATAGCGCTTATACCTTTTTCTAAAAGCTCTTCTCCTACGTTTCCTTTGTAGGATTTTTGACTTTGAAGTGCCATGAGCTGGTATATGTGTTTCCCTGCATTTATTAGTCTTTCCTTATCCTCTTTCCAAAGCTGGGCGATTCTTAAAAGCAAGCTCTTAAATCCCGGTCTGCCCCATCGGTCCTCCGGTGGAAAGTAAGTTCCACCAAAGAACGCTTCTCCCTCTGGTGTTAGAAACACAGTAAGGGGCCAGCCACCAGAACCAGTTAGAGCAAAAACAACCTCCTGATACCTTCTGTCTATGTCTGGCCTTTCGTCCCTATCCACCTTTATAGCTACAAAGTTTTCGTTTATTATCTTTGCGATTTCTTGGTTTTCAAAGCATTCATGAGCCATCACATGACACCAATGACACCACACTCCCCCGATGGAAAGCAAAATAGGCTTATCCTCTTCCTTTGCTTTCTTGAAAGCTTCTTCTGACCATTCATACCAATCAATGGGTTGATTGGCTGATTTTCTAAGGTACGGACTTCTTGCAGTCTTTAGTCTATTCATAGTTTTAATATCCATCTAAAAAGCATGGTTTTCTATGAGAAAACTCAGAGGTTATTCTGAAAAACTCTTGAGTATATGTTTTCCAGATGCTGAAGAAAGCTCCAAGGATCTATGGCTTTTTTTATTTCGTCTGGAGTTAAATACTGGCTAACTTTTTCGTCCTCTGATAGACTGGTATCAAAGGGTATTTTTTCGTTCCAACTTCTCATGGCGCACCTTTGGACCATCTCGTAGGCTTGGTCTCTTGGCACTCCCTTCTCCATAAGCATTACCAAAATCTTTGAGGAAGCATAGAGCCCAAAGGAGAGGTTTATGTTTTCTTTCATCCTTTCCCTGTCTATTACTAAACCATCTAAAATTTCAAGGAAAAGGTTGAGTATGTAGTCCAAAGCGGTGGTAGCGTCCGGTAGGATTATTCTTTCTGCAGAAGAGTGGGATATGTCCCTTTCGTGCCAAAGAACTACGTTTTCAAGAGAGGTTATAAGATAGCTTCTTATGAGCCGGGCAAGCCCACATATTCTTTCTGCATGTATGGGGTTTTTCTTGTGGGGCATGGCCGATGATCCCCTTTGTCCTTCTTTAAAAGGTTCTTGCAATTCTCCCACTTCCGTGCGCTGAAGATGTCTTATTTCAGTGGCAAACCTTTCTAAGGAAGTGGCAGTCTGGGCAAGAGCCCACATTACCTCCGCATGTCTGTCCCTTGGCACAATTTGGGTGGAAACAGGTTCCACCTTTAGCCCAAGCTCTTCCAATGCTAACCTTTCCACCTCTGGGTCCAAATTAGAATAAGTTCCCACCGCACCAGAAAGCTTTCCGTAAGAGATGTTTTCCAAAGCTCTCAAGAGCCTTTCTTTGTTTCTTTTCATCTCCTCATACCAGCTTAAAAATTTGAGCCCAAGGGTCATGGGTTCTGCATGAACCCCGTGAGTTCTACCCATCATAAGAGTTTTCTTTTCTCTTAGGGCGAGTTCTTTAAGCTTCTGGAGGATTTTTTCCACAGTCTGAAGAATAAGGCTAAGGGCTTCTTTTATCTGCAGAGCCAAGGCGGTATCCACCACGTCAGAAGATGTAAGCCCCATGTGAAAGTAGTGGGAATATTCTGGTATCTGTTCCGATATTGCGGAAACAAAGGCAAGCACGTCATGTTTGTATATTCTTTCGTAGTAGTTGATCCTCTCAATGGTCTTTTCATCCACCTTTGTGCGCTTTTCTATTTCGGTCAGAGCAGTCAAAGGTATCTTCCCCTTTTTGTGCCATGCCCTACAAACCGCCAACTCTACCTTTAGCCAAAGCTGAAACTTTCTTAGGTCTGACCAAAGCTCTTTAAATTCTTTCCGAGTGTATCTTTCTATCATCCTTCATTCCTTGAAAAGGATGATCTTTTCGTCCGGCTTTTGAAGCTGCATCTTTTCTCTTGCTAACTTTTCCAAGTAAAGGTCTTTATCCTCTCTCAAAAGCTTTAGCTTTTCTTCAAGTAAAGCGTTTTCCTTTTTTATGCTCATTAGTTTAGCTTCTATGTTAGCTGTTTTTTCTTTGATTTTTACTATCTCAAAGACGTTATACCTTCCAAAAAGTAGGTTGTATGAAGTAAAAAAAAGTATGGCAATAAAAAACACGAAAGGTAAGCTATTTGGATCTAAACTTCCAAAACTCCTCTTTGCCCTCAAATCTTGCCGCATGACTTAGGTCCTCCTCTATACGTAAAAGTTCGTTATACTTTGCTATCCTGTCTGTCCGTGAGGCTGAACCGGTTTTTATTTGTCCCGCATTCGTCCCTACCGCCAGGTGGGATATGAAGGTGTCTTCTGTCTCCCCAGACCGGTGGGATATTATGCAGTTGTATCCGTGTTCTTTGGCAAAGGCTATTGTGTCTAAGGTTTCTGATAAAGTTCCAATTTGATTAAGCTTTATCAGTATTGCGTTGGCTATGCCTTTTTGAAAACCCTCCTTTAGAGTGTTTATGTTTGTAGTAAAAAGATCATCTCCTACAAGCTGAACTTTGTCCCCAAGAGCTTTTGTTATCATCTGCCAACCCTCCCAGTCATTTTCTGCCATAGGATCTTCCATAGATATTATCGGAAATCTCTCCAAAAGCTTAAAGTAAAACTCCACAAGTTCATCTGACTTTAGCTTTTTGCCCTCTATGTGATACATGTCGTCCTCGTAGTAAAACTCCGAAGAGGCACAATCTAAAGCTAACAGGATGTCTTCCCCAGGTGTGTATCCTGCCTTTTCTATGGCGCTTACTAAGAACTCTAAAGCCTTTTCGGTATTTTCAAGGTTTGGAGCAAAGCCCCCTTCGTCTCCTACGTTCGTGGAGTA
>CAZZKD010000257.1:0-1953 GCA_964655095.1 uncultured Thermocrinis sp. | reverse complement strand
GAAGGAGTGGATATTTAGCCAAAGCAGAACCTGTCCAGATCACAACTTTTCTATCCCGGAGCTAACCCCAAGGCTCTTTTCCTTTAACTCTCCCTACGGTGCCTGTCCCACATGCAAAGGTCTTGGTGTAAAGTGGGAAGTAAACCTAAAACTTTTGGTAGATGAAAACAAGCCTGCAGTGGATGCTTTTAGGATCACTCAGTCTGGCTTTTTTGAATATCTTAGATTTCCCATATTCAACCTTCTGAAAAGGTTAGGCTATGACCCAAGAACTACCTTTGCGGATCTGCCTCAGTCTGTGAAGGAGCTTTTGCTTTACGGTGGTAATGTTCTAAAAGCCGAGTTTGAAGGTATAGTGCCACACTTAGAAAGAAGGTTTTTGGAGGAAGATTCAGAAAAGCTAAGGGAAGAGATAGGGCAGTACATAAGGGAAAAGCCCTGCCCTGCCTGCAACGGCTCTAGGCTAAGGCCAGAAGCCCTTGCGGTTTTGGTAAATGGCAAAAACATATACCAAGTTTGTAGTATGCCCATAAGTCAGGCAATACAGTTTTTCTTGGAAACAAAAGACAAGCTCACGGGTAAAGACTACATAGTAGGAGAAAGGCTCATAAAAGAAATCACAGACAGGCTTGGCTTTTTAAAAAAGGTAGGTCTGGACTACCTTAACTTAGCCAGAAGTGCGACCACTTTATCTGGCGGAGAAATGCAAAGAATAAGGCTTGCTACTCAAATAGGCTCTAAGCTTACAGGAGTTTTGTATGTGTTAGATGAGCCTTCCATTGGTTTGCACCCAAGGGACACTCATAAGCTTATAGAAACTCTGAAGGACCTAAGAGACCTTGGAAACACGGTTATAGTAGTAGAGCATGACCCAGAAACCATTCTTTCAGCAGACTGGATAATAGACTTAGGTCCAGGAGCTGGAAAAAACGGTGGGTATGTGGTAGCTCAGGGAACGCCCAAAGAAATAATGGAAGATCAAAACTCTTTGACCGGAAAATACCTTTCCGGCAGACTTTCCATACCAGTGCCGGAAAAAAGAAGGGAGCCGGGCAAAAAGTGGATCAAAATATTTGGAGCAAGAAAACACAATTTAAAGGGCATAGATGTAAAAATCCCTGTGGGGCTTTTTGTTTGTATAACGGGTGTTTCTGGAAGTGGGAAATCTACGCTTATATACGACATTCTTTGGGAATACGCAAGGGGACTATTCTACGGGGCAAACGTGGATGTGGAGGGTGTGGATCGTATAGAAGGTTTGGAACACTTTGATCATGTGATCAACGTAGATCAGTCTCCCATAGGAAGGACGCCAAGAAGCAATCCCGCAACCTATACAAAGCTATTTGATCATATAAGAAACCTTTTTGCGCAGACTCCAGAGGCAAAGGCCCGTGGCTATGCTCCGGGTAGGTTTTCCTTTAACGTGCCCGGCGGTAGGTGTGAAGCATGCGAAGGGGACGGAGTTATAAAGGTTGAAATGCACTTTTTACCTCCCGTTTACGTTACCTGTGAAGTCTGCAAAGGCACAAGGTATAACAAAGAAACCTTAGAGATCAGATACAAAGGAAAGAACATTGCAGAAATTTTGGACATGACTGTAGATGAAGCCTACGAATTTTTCTACCATCATCCACCTATACGTAGAAAGCTTGAAGTCTTGAGAGACGTAGGACTTGGCTATATAAAGCTTGGACAGCCTGCTACCACTTTGTCGGGTGGAGAAGCCCAAAGGATCAAGCTTGCAAGGGAACTTTCAAAAAAAGAAACGGGAAGGACTCTTTACCTTTTGGACGAGCCTACCACCGGACTTCATATGGATGACGTGAAAAAGCTAATACAGGTTCTCCAAAGACTTGTGGATAGAGGAAATACGGTGGTGGTTATTGAGCACAATTTGGATGTTATAAAGTGTGCGGATTGGATCATAGACCTTGGACCGGAGGGTGGAGA
>CAZZKD010000256.1:0-4958 GCA_964655095.1 uncultured Thermocrinis sp. | reverse complement strand
TTCAATCTTGTATGACACGGGATTTTATATCGGGAAACCCTATCAATTGCTTTTCCGCTTGGTATGTGGTAGGATCCTCCGCCAAGCCTTGTTGCATTCCCTCCGTTATAGCTTTTGCCGATAAAGAGGATGCAGAAAAATTCGCCAAAGGGTTTGGCGGAAAGGTTTTTGATTTTGAAACCGCTCTCCGTGCTGTAGAAGAGCTTATGAAAAGAGGACATCAAGTAGTTTGGGAGCAGATGTTATAGTATTTTTTGATAAGGAGGCAAACTATGACATCCATAGTTAGCATAACTGTAGATGGAAAGAAGATAGAAGCTGAAAAGGGTAAGCCCCTTCTTCAAGCTTTGCTGGACGCAGGCATTCAAGTTCCCTACTTTTGCTACCATCCAAAGCTAAGGATAATAGGTGCCTGTAGGATGTGCATAGTTTATAACGAAAAAACTGGAAGGCTTATTACTTCTTGTAATACGCCCGTAGAAGAGGATATGGTAATATCCACCAAGCATCCTTTGGTGGTAGAAAACCAAAAGTATTTACTACAAGCCTTCATGACAAGACATCCCTTAGACTGTCCAATATGCGACAAGGCTGGAGAGTGCGACCTTCAGAACTACGGAGCTCTGTTTGGACCACAAAAGCAGATCGTGCCTGTCTCTGCCCTTGAAAAAGAAAGGCATCAACTGGACTGGGAGAGTGATTTTCTGGAGTATTACTCAAACAGGTGCGTAGTTTGTTATAGATGCACCAGAGCGTGCGATGAGGTAGTTTCTGCAAAAGCCCTTTATGTGGAAGAGAGAGGTTTTCAGGCAAACATAGCGCCAGCGGTAAGACCTATGGACACATCTACCTGTGAGATGTGTGGGCTATGCGTCTATGTTTGTCCTGTGGGTGCCATTATCTCAAAGCCTTTTAAGTATTGGACAAGAAGCTGGCTACTCAAAAAGGGTCTAACCGCATGTAATCTTTGTTCGGTCGGCTGTCAGATCCAAGTGGAATATGGTGTGGGAGATTGGATGTCAGCAGAAAAGGTTTATAGAACAAAGCCAACAGATAGTTTAGATATATGTGCAAAGGCTTTCTTTGGATATGACGCCCTCAACCAAAACCGTCTGAAAAGTCCAGAACTCTTTGGAAAAGAAGAGTCTTATGGAAACATATCCCAGCTTATAAGCACCTATCTTAGAACAAATCAAGGAAAAACCGCAATAATTCTGTCCTCTTACCTAAGCAAAGAAAGTCTTTTGGCTATCAAGGAAATAGCCCAAAGGTGCGGTGCGATCGTAACATCAACCTTAAGCGCAAATCTTTATCCTTTCTTAGAATCCTACGGAACTTACGAACCCTTTGAGTGGGAAAAGATAAAAGAATACGATCAATTCCTTTTGATAGGAGAGGACCTAACATCCACTGCTACTGTGCTGTCTTACTACATAAAGGGCAAAGTTTATAAGATAGGCAAGGTAGAGAGGGATGTAAAGTTGAGACCAAAGGAGATTAGTTTGGATGATCTTAGCTCTTTGGAAGGTAGGGGCTTAGTGGTGGTAAATCTGGAAGGGCTTGTGGGGAACGAGGCAAGGCTTTGGGGTGAGAGGATAAGAAAGTTCAAAGAAGAAAAAGGCTGGGATGTGATGCTGGTGTGTAAGGAGGCAAATTTCTTAGGTGTTCTAAAGACTTTTTCCTCCGAAGAGATGTCCCCTATGGATCTGGTGATCGAAGAGGTAGAAAGAGGGAATATAACAAACCTTTTCATCTTTGGAGAGGACGTTTTGGACTTTTATCCCTTGGAAAGGATAGCAGGTCTTAAAGACAAAGTGGAGCACCTTGTGGTCTTTTCTCCTTTCTTTGATGGGCTTGCCTCTTATGCCTCTATTAGGATCCCGATGTTTCTTATGGGCGAAGAAGAAGGCACCTATCTTAGCCTTATGGGAGAGGTAAAGACTAAAAAGTTCTTGCCTTGGGGTGGAAGTTTAAGCCAATTTTTGATGAACCTTTCAGAGCTTTTGCCAAAAGAAAAGGTAGGCATAAAGAAATTGGAAGGAAAGACATCCATTGAAAATTCTCTCTTTAAGGCCCATCTTTACAAAGGCAGTTGGATAAACACAAGAAGCGAGAACTTGAACAAACTTTATGCTAAGAACATTGTAGAGGAGGTGAGCCATGTTTAGGATGTTTAAGCTCTTAGTTTTGTTTTTTGCTTTAGCTTTTGCCTTTTCTCCTGAAATGAAGCTCAAGAGGGTAAAAGAAAACATATACATGGTTAGGGGTGTGGATGGGTTACCTTCCCTTGAAAACAGGGGTTTTATGTCCAACGCCTTTGCGGTTTTGACAAAAGAAGGATGGGTAGTTATTGATGCCCTTTCCACTCCTTCCCTATCAAAAGAATTCGTGGATAACTTGTGGAGAGTAAAGAAAGCACCAATTAAATACGCCATAATAACTCACTACCATCCAGATCACTGGTATGGAGCAAAAACGTACAAACAACTTGGCGCAAAGATCGTAGCTCACTACAAACTTTTAGAAGAGTATAATTCTGGAGAGGCTGTCATATCCTTAGAAGGAGCAAAGCAGAGGTTTAAAGGCTTGTTTGATGATGTAGAACTTATACCACCAGATATAGTGGTAAAGGACTCTATGGAGCTAAAGGTTGGAAGTGAAGTTTTTAAATTGGTAGCCTTAGAACCGGCCCACACTAACAACGATCTTTTGGTCTACCTTCCAAAAAGCAAGGTTCTGTTCGTTGGAGACTTGGTAAGCAAGAACAGAATAGTGTTTGTGGGAGACAGGAATGCAAGTATAGGTGGTTGGCTAAGAGCTTTGGAAGTAATAAAAGGCTTTGATGCGGAGGTTATATTGGCAGGTCATAACGAACCACTGAAGAAAGACAGCATAGAAGATACCTACAGATATCTAAGTTACCTTAGGGAAACTATAAAGAGGATGAAAGAAGAAGGAAAGCCTTTGGATGATATAAAACAAGCTCTTCAGAACAATTCTTTTTCTAACTACGTCATGTACAAAGAGTTTCACAACGCCAACATTTTTGCAGTGTACAACCAGCTGGACTTAGAGGAATAAAATAAACCTCACACGTTAAACCTAAAGTAGATTATGTCTCCGTCTTGGACTACGTAGTCTTTACCTTCCAACCTTACAAGTCCAAGCTCCTTAGCCTTTGTCAAAGAGGGTACCTTTTTATACTCTTCGTAGTTTATGACCTCCGCCGCTATAAAACCTCTTTCCATATCCGAATGGATCTTTCCAGCTGCTTGGGGTGCTTTTGTGCCTTTTTTAACAGTCCAGGCCCTTGTTTCCTTTTCTCCAGCGGTGAAAAACGTTATCAAACCAAGCAGTTTGTATCCTTCCCTTATAAGTTTGTTTAGCCCTGGCTCTTCAAGCCCGTAAGCCCTCAAAAGCTCTAACTTATCCTTTTCTTCTAACCCGATTAGCTCTGCCTCTATCTTTGCACACATTACCACCACAGGGGCAGATTCTTTTTGGGCATAAGCCTTCACCTGTTCAGACCAACTGTTTCCTTCCGGAAGGTCCTTTTCTCCTACGTTTGCAACATACATAGTAGGTTTTAAAGAAAGCAGAAAAAGTGTCTTTTTTGCATAATCTACGGTTTCCTCTCCAAGGTCCTTCAGATGCTTCCTTAGGGGTTCCATGCTGTCCAGTATGGACTTTATCTTTTCTAAGTGCTCAAGCTCTTCCTTAACCTTTTTGTCCCCTAACCTTGCCATCTTTTGCACCTTTTCCAACCTTCTCTCCACTACCTCCAAGTCCTTTGCTATTAGCTCCAGGTCTATAATCTGAGCGTCCCTTATAGGATTTACTTCTCCCTCTACATGCACCACATCTGGATCTTCAAAACATCTCAGAACCTGAACTATGGCATCCACTTCCCTTATGTGTGCTAAAAATTGGTTTCCCAAGCCTTCTCCTTTACTGGCATTTCTTACCAAGCCTGCAATGTCCCAAAATTCTATGAAGGTAGGCGTGATCTTTTTAGACTTTTCTTTATGGGCTATGTGATAGAGTCTTTCGTCTGGAACCTCTACCACTCCCACGTTAGGTTCTATGGTGCAAAAGGGATAGTTGGCAGACTGAGCC
This sequence comes from uncultured Thermocrinis sp., assembly GCA_964655095.1. Classification (GTDB taxonomy): domain Bacteria; phylum Aquificota; class Aquificia; order Aquificales; family Aquificaceae; genus Thermocrinis. The sequence goes on along the minus strand of CAZZKD010000256.1, from coordinate 842 downwards.
TTTGCAGACTGCAATAGGGCATTAAAGAGCGTTGATTTTCCCACGTTGGGAAGTCCTACTATACCACAGCTGAATCCCATAAGAGTTTATCTATTTTACCAAAAGTCTCTTCAAAACTTCCTCTTCTTGAGGATAGGGAATGCCGAAACTCTTCATCTTCTTTATGCACTCCAAAGCGGATGGAATATCCCCCTTTCTTTCAAAAAGATACACCAAAAGCTCAAAGGAATATATCTGGGGGATCTGCCCGTTGTTTCTCTTTCTCAATTCTTCCACATACTCTGGAAAGAGTTCTACGTCCCTTTTGGCGACCTGCTCCATCTTCTCAAAGTGCCTTCGTTTTTGGTAAAGAAGCAAAAGGTCGTTTAGGATAAGATGCTCTTCGTAGGCGGTGCCTTCTTGATTCAGTGCCTGAAGATACAACCATTCTGCAGTCTCAAAATCCCTCTCTAAAAGCGCAGTCTGAGCCAAGCTACCCAAGAAAGTCCTCTTTGTATAAGCTGTCTGCACCTCTCCACTGTCAAAGTCCCTTGCCCTGTATGGGAAATTTAGACTTTTTATCGTCTTGAGAGAAAAGTAATACTTTACTTTTTTTTGCCACTTTGGTTCCAAAGACTCATACCAATCCCAAAGGTTCAAAGCCTTCAAAATTCCACCCCTTTCTCTGAAAAAACGGAAAAACTTCATCTATTCTTAAGATATACCTTTACTCCGCCTACTATATTAAAAAACAGCACGCTGGCAGTTAAAAGGTGGAAAAAGATGGGAATAAACAAAAGGTCCTTTGAAAGAAAGCCTAAGGGAAGGGAAAGGCACAAAGCTAAAAAGCTGTAAAAGGTTAG
>CAZZKD010000255.1:0-4468 GCA_964655095.1 uncultured Thermocrinis sp. | reverse complement strand
ATATCCACACCCGCTTGTTTGTAAGTTAGTTTATGCATTTAGGTAAAACTCCTCCAGCACAGAGTATATGGGTCCTACGGAAGTTAAGGAACTCCTTATAATGGATATCCTATCCACAGTATCTTCGCCAAAGTTTGTGTTTTCATATTTTCTCAAAAGAGTTTTCAGCTTTTTTCTGTCGTATTCTTTTATTCTGCAGATCGTTACATGAGGATAGAAGGGTTTGCTATCGCTCTTTATACCGAGCTTTCGATTAGTATGGTAAATATCCTTTGCTAAGGCTTTTAGTTCATTCCCGCCTTCTGCAATTCCGATCCAAAGCACCCTTGCTCTATCTAAATCCGGAAACACACCCAAGGACCTATACTTTGCCTTTATTGCCTTGTACCTCTGGGACACCTCTTGAACAGCCTTTATTATATCCATAATCTTTTCCTCTGGCACTTCCCCTATAAAGTGGAAAGTCATGTGATAATTCTGAGGTTCTACCCACTTACCCTTTATAAAGTCATCTGCCTGCTCCCTTATTTTCTCCACATGCTCTTGAATGCTTTTGGAAGCAAAAAAACCTATAAATATTCTAACCACAACTAGTTTATTATTATACTACAAGGGGACGTAGCTCAGCGGGAGAGCGCCTGCATCGCAAGCAGGAGGTCGGGGGTTCAAATCCCCTCGTCTCCACTTATATTTAATCCTATGGGTATATTTTCAGAAGACTTACTAAACCTTGGCAATCTAATAGATGTGGAATTTGAAATAAAAGTTCCTGCTCAATTACTAAACTCTACTAAAGAAGGTCTAAACTTTGAGCTATCAGAGGGGTTAATGAGAGTAGGATTTAAGAAGAAGGGGCTGATATTTTCTAAAGATGTTCGGGTGCTCCTCAGAGAGGATCCTAAAAATGTAAAGAACACATCTGATGAGAGAAGTATAGGACTGTTGGTTGCTACCGACAAAAACTTAAAGGAAGTTCTTGAAAAAGGTGGGTTCTTACAAGAAGGGGATCACGTATTTATAAACCTTTTGGAGGCTATAAAAAACACAGAAGAGTATCTGAAAGTTCCCAAACAGTTCAGAGAAAGGATCATTCTGAGTAGATACAAAATAAAAGATGGTTTTGTCCAACTTTGGGCAAAGGTAAGCAAAGGTGTATAATTTTAGACATGTATTATTTGCTACTTACCCTATTTATATTAGTCGCAATGCTACTTATTTTGGTAGTTTTGATGCAGAGGGGTAGGGGTGATGTGGGAAGTGCCTTTGGTGGTATGGGACAGGGGGTGTTTGGTCCAGGCGGTGTGGACACTATACTTACAAAAGCTACTTATTGGCTTGGTTTTACCCTCATGGGCTTGGCCCTGCTGATTGGGCTATTTCATCCTTCAAAAAAAGGGTCTCTTTTGGAAGATGAAAGTAAAAGACCTGCTACTCAGACCCAGCAAAGTTCCCCAAAGGGACAGACAACTCCTCCTGGCACACCTTCTGAAGGTACAACCCCCTGAGCTTTATTTAAGAATGGATCAAGAAGTTTCAGAAATTTCTCTGGAAGAATATTGGAAAAGCATAAGCAAGTTGGAAGAAGGTTATCCTTTACAGTATATATTGGGGGAGTGGGACTTTTACGGCAGGACTTTTAAACTTAAAGAGGGCGTTTTAATCCCGAGGCCAGAAACGGAGCTTTTGGTAGAAAAAACTTTGGAACTCTTAGGCAATGACAAGAAATACATAGGCTTAGAGATCGGTGTAGGTAGTGGATGTATAGCTATTACCCTGCTTTTGGAAAGGGAAAATCTCTTTATGTACGGCACAGACATAAACCCGGACGCTTTGGAAATTTCCCGGTCAAACGCACAAATTCACGGAGTTTCCCACAGATTAAAGCTGTCTCAAGGTAAAGACTTTGTACCAGTCCGAGGTATGAAGTTTTACTTTATCGTTTCCAATCCTCCTTACATACCAGAAAGTTTTTGGGAAGAGCTTCCGAATGCTTTGAAGCTGGAAGGGAAAGCTTCCCTCATAGGCGGTGAGAAAGGTTGGGAGTTTTACGAGAGGTTTTCCAAAGAAGCTAAAAACCATCTAAAGGCTGGTGGTTTTTTTGTATTGGAGATAGGACACGATCAGGGAGAGGTGGTCAAGGATATACTTAGAGAATACGAGGTAGAAGTGTTTAAGGATTATTCTGGTCAAGATAGGGTAGTGATAGGATGGAGGTGTTAGGACTAATAACCAGTGTGGTGTTTTTCATAATACTGGAGGGGCTTTTTGCAGGTTCTGAAATAGCTCTTGTAAAAACCGACAGAAGTAAAGTGTTGGCTCTTTACAGAAAGACAAAGTATGAGTTTTTAAAGGACTTTTACGATAACCCGGAGGATTACATAACCATTACCATGCTTGGATACACGATCAGCATAGTTTTTGCCTCTACTTTCTACACTCTTATAGTGTTAAACTTGGCAAAACGCTTTGAATTTCTCTTAGGGCTTGAGGTACTTTTCTCCACCACTCTTGTGATCTTCACCCTTATGTTTGGAGAGTTTGTACCTAAGAGTCTCTTTCATAAGCATGCGGATAGAGTGCTCATCCCCAGCGTGTGGATGCTGAGCAAACTAAAAAAAGTTTTATTGCCCCTTCTTAAGGTCGTTAGAGTTGTGAGTAAATACATAAGCAAAAAACTGGAAAAACTATCAAAGGAGAACATTTCCCGTAAAGACCTTTTGTCTATGATTGAAGACCTTTCAAAAGAAGAGGATATTCAATTAGTAGTTAAGCTTCTTTCTGCGAAGGATACTCTCCTTTCTGAAGTGCTAAGACCAATCCACGAGGTGGTTATGATAAACGAAAACCTTACAGTTGAGCAGGCTGTAACTGAGATAAAAAAGAGCGGCTACAAAAAGCTACCCGTATACAGAAGCAGGGTAGATGACATACTGGGCTATGTGGATCTTTTCGATTTAGTTTCGGTATACGGAAAGGGATTAAGCATAAGAGAGTTTATAAGACCTGTGGCGGTGTTTCCAGAGTTTGCCTCTGTAGAGCATGCTTTGAAAACCTTCACGAAAGCAAAGGGCGGTTTGGGAATAGTAGTGGATGAGTTAGGAGTTGTTTTGGGCATAATTACTGTTGATGATATATCCGCATTCTTTATGGGTGGTTTGGGCACTGAAGAGCTTCAAGAAGACAGGGTTAAAGAGATAGAAAAGGACAAGTGGATAGTGGATGGGCGACTGCAAATAGAAGACTTGGAGCGTCTTTTGTCTGTAAAATTTCCTGAGGGTCCTTACAGCACTGTAGCAGGGATGATTGCATACCAGCTAAAAAGAGTTCCAAGCAAAGGAGAATCTCTTAACATAGGCCAGGTTAGGTTTAAAGTGGTTCAATCTGACGGAAAGAGAGTACAAAAGGTTATGGTTGAGAAGGTTTCTTCTTAACCAGAAGGGAAGCAACTACAGACAAGAACACTGCACTGAATATCAAAAGCAAAGAAACAAGCACTGGTATTTTGTAAAAGTCGGATATAAGCATTTTCACGCCTATAAAGCCAAGTATAAAGGAAAGCCCGTAGTGTAGAAAGTGAAAAAGGGGCAGTATGGCAGAGGCAGCGAAGTATAGAGACCTAAGTCCCAGTATGGCAAAGATGTTGGACGTATATACTATGAACGGATCCTTTGATATGGCCAATATAGCCGGCACCGAGTCTATGGCAAACATAATGTCTGAGCTTTCTACAAAAAGAAGGGCTAAGAAAAGAGAAGTGGCGTAAAGTTTGCCGTTTTCTTTAATGAAAAACCTTCCATCGCTAAACTTGGGACTCAAAGGTATTATTCTTCTCGCAAACTTGTAGACGATCGTGTCCTCTGGATGAAACTCCTTCTCTTCAGTTATCAAAAGCTTTATCGCAGAAACAATAAGGATTATGCCAAAGATGTATATTACCCAATGGAAGTGCTTTATAAGCTCTATGCCCGCAAATATAAAAATTGCTCTGAAGACTATAGCCCCAAGCACGCCCCAAAAGAGCACTTTATGCCTGTATTCCTCCGGAATCTTAAAGTAGGAAAAGATAAGTATGAAGACAAAGATATTGTCTAAGCTTAAGGCTTTTTCTAAGGAGTAGCCGGTAATGTATTCCAAAAAGCTTTGGGGGCCTTTGTAATAATACACATAAACAGAAAAGGACAATCCCACACCTATCCAAAAGGAAGAAAGTAAAAGGGATTCCTTTACGGATATCTTGTGCGGGTTTCTATGAAAGACAAAAAGGTCTAAAAACAGCGCAAAAAAAACTACAAACCCAAATACAATCCAACCCAACTCAATCACTTAAGGCTTTCCTTTATACGGTCTATTATTTTAACCGGTAATGGGTCATATCCGTATATATCAGCCAAATAAAAGCTTACCCAGTCTTCTAAATAGGCAAGATACATAAGCCTTTCTTCTAAGCTTTGACCTTTTCCTTGTAAGA
>CAZZKD010000254.1:0-1595 GCA_964655095.1 uncultured Thermocrinis sp. | reverse complement strand
GGAGGTTGTTCTAAAAGTCTCTCAAGGTGGTTATAATAAAGCCTAAGATGTATGTAAAAAAGCTTAAAAGCCTTCAGGGCGAGCCAAGTTGGGGGAGTTCCCTTAGAGGTTGGGGGGACGTCCCGATGGGGATTTTTCGGACAGCCTTATCCCAACTAACCTTGTTTTGCGGAGGTTTTAATCTTAAGGAACAACAAGCTGGTGGATTTTGAGCTGGGAATGGATATATGCAAGAGTATCAGAGGTTTAATTAAATTCAGCATTTCTATAGGGGCTCTGCCGGGAGACTCCTGAAAACTAATTTATAATTTTCTGTGGTTTTGATGAATTACTGGCGAGGAATTATACATCACTATAGGGAATATTTGCCTGTTAGCGACAGCACGCCTGTAATAACCCTATGCGAAGGAAATACTCCTCTTATAAAGGCGGACAACTTAGCTAAGGAAATTGGCTTTAAGGGAGAGATTTACCTAAAGTATGAGGGCTTAAACCCCACTGGGTCTTTCAAAGACAGAGGTATGACCCTTGCCATATCAAAGGCTGTAGAGAGTGGAAAAAAGGCTGTAATATGTGCTTCTACTGGAAACACTTCTGCGTCTGCTGCCGCATACGCTGCCAGGGCTGGATTAAAGGCTTACGTGCTTCTCCCAAAAGGTGCGGTAGCCCTTGGGAAACTTTCACAGGCTGTTATCTACGGTGCGGAGGTTTTGGCAATTCAAGGAACCTTTGACGATGCTTTAGAAATAGTCAGGAAGTTAGGGGAGATACTTCCAGTAGAGGTTGTCAATTCGGTAAATCCATACAGGATAGAGGGGCAAAAAACTGGTGCCTTTGAGGTATGCGACGCACTGGGCTTTGCTCCAGATTATCATTTTATACCCGTAGGAAATGCGGGAAACATAACAGCCTATTGGAAAGGATATAAAGAGTATTACGAGCGGGGGAAGATTGACAAACTGCCAAAGATGATGGGCTGGCAAGCGGAGGGCTCTGCACCCATAGTTAAAGGCTATCCCATAAAGAATCCACAAACAATAGCCACAGCCATAAAGATAGGCAATCCTTACAGTTGGCAATCCGCCCTTCAGGCTTCTAAGGAATCAGGTGGTCTGATTGATGCGGTAAGCGATGATGAAATACTGCATGCCTATAAGTTGATCGCATCTAAGGAAGGTATATTCTGTGAGCCTGCCTCTGCCGCTTCCGCAGCAGGACTTATAAAGCTCTGTAGGGAAGGCTTTTTCCGTGGTGGTGAGGTGGTAGTTTGCACCCTTACTGGAAATGGGCTAAAGGATCCGGACACAGCCATAAAGGTATGCAATCAACCAAAAGTCTTACCGCCAGTCTTAGAAGAGGTGTTAAAAGTCATAGAAATATAACGTAAGGACCTGTAGCTAAGATATAATAGCCATTTAATGTATAGGTTTTTTATTCATAGACCGGTCACCTCATGGATGTTTATGTTTGCCTTTATCCTCTTGGGTCTTTATTCCCTGCGGAACATACCCATAGATAGACTTCCAGATGTAGATTTTCCCACAGTTAGCGTAGTTACCACCTACCCCGGTGCTGATCCTACGGTGGTGGATGTG